>JADHQX010000117.1 GCA_016777745.1 Candidatus Pelagibacterales bacterium | reverse complement strand
TCTGTCATAGCTGTTCACAGTCACTGCAAGCAGGCCCGCGAGCGCCTCATGGTGATGGATCAGCCCTGCGATGCAGTGTTGTCCAAGGTCTGACAAAACGCCGTTTGGAGCAATCTGGTTTTGGTTGTCTTTGCCCACACAACCGAAATGCTCTACTGCTTAAAGCGACACGCCAGCTTATCTTTTTGTTTGCTTATCGTGCTGAGACACAAAATAATTAAGGGATATTAAAATAATGACCTATGCTCGGATAAACACAATCACGTTTGCTTCAGAAGCGGCCGCAGACGAACTTCAAGCTAATTACGCATCGACAGCGCCTGCAGGGTTTCCTGAAGCTCTATTATTAGTTTCAGTAAGAACTGGCCCACTAACTGCTTCGTTAACATCAAATTATGAAGACAAAGCTGCATTTGATCGATCAGCTGAAGAACGCACGAAGCGCATGGCAGCCAATGGACATTTGATGGATGGCGTTATTGTTGAAGAAGGTGAAGTAACATTATTTCACGTAAAATAAGTCTCCAGAATATACTGTTTGCTCTTTTGGCGGATCATGGGTGTCAAAAGAAAATATTGTGAGAGGGGCGTGCTTCTCCGCCGGATAATGCGGTCTAAATTGGACCGACTGAAGAGAAGCAGTGATATTAATATCGAAACAGCCAGTGCCTACTAGTTTAACCCATATTGGAGAAATCGAATGTCAGTAATAAAGCGATTAAACGTCAATAAGTTTACGTCAGAAGAAGATAATGATGCTTTTATTGAAGAATTAAAGAAAATGTGGCTTGCATGGAAAAATCCGTCAATTTCAAATAAGATTTCAGTCGATATAAACAAAGACCGTAATGATCCTACAAGAATGACTGCATTTGTTTCAGCCACAGGTTATGACACAATCGATGCAATGAATGAATGGAGCAAAAATGTGGTCATGCCAGTACGAAATAAATATCAGCATGAAAATATCTTGATTGACGCTGATTTGGTCGCAAATATTTCCAAATAATATTCTGATATATATACAATAAAAATGTTGAGCGACGCGAGAAAGTGGTGAAACTACTCATTGCAAAGATCAAAGTGAGGTTGGCAGCCTATACCAATCCGCTCAATAACAAAAAAGGATTCCCAATGCCCAAAGGATACATACTAAGCGCTCACAGGAGTGAAGCAAACGCAGCCAAAAAAGCTGCATATAATCTTTTGGCAAGAGATGCTCTAAAACTGGCTGGCGGACAGGTGATCGTCATGGCCAAGCCAGGCTCAAATCTATCAGTTCGTGAGAATGGTATCGAGCAAAGCACTGTTATAATTAAGTTCCAGTCATATGAACTAGCGTTAGCGGCCTACGAAAGCCCACAGTACCAGGAAGCACTGGCTGCTTTGGATGGAGGCGCAGACAGGGACGTAAGAATATTCGAGGGTTTATAGTGCTGATAGATATGCCCAGCCAGTTTACGCCTTTAAGTGATCAGTGCTTACACTGTCCGTCGTCAGAGTTTTTGGAACCAATGGCTGCCTAAACTAAGAGAGGGTTTGGCTCATCTGGTTGGTTTCATTATGCGGCGTGCTGTCTGTGATGCAAGCGTCGCGCTTCGAGTGTCTTTCGTTTGATCCTTTCTCGTTGTTTTAGAATGGTCTTATCGCGTCTGAAGTAGACGTCAGACGGTGTGACGTTGTTCAGGCTCTCGTGATAGCGCTGGTGGGGTGCTGTCAGACGAATGAGAACTCGCATCAGATTGCTGGCACAGCCTAAATCTATGCGCTCAATAGTTGGCGCCACTGAGTGAGAGCAAACCACGCGAAATCTGTGATGCAGGGGCGCAGCTATTTAGATAATAGAGTTACACGTCAATCCACCCCTAACCAGCGTTCAACGATCACTCGCATCTTTTTAGACGGCATGTACACACATAGCTTGAAAGACACCCTGACGCGCCAATCTAATTGTTGCTATCATCCGCCTTTGGGCCTAAGACTTCATCTCTGAATATAAAAACAAATCTAGGTCAGCGGGTCTTTTAGTTCCGAGTTATTACGAAGCGCCTTACGCGTAACTGGTCAACAAAGGTATGCAGATCCACGCCCTTGAATTTAGTGGTTTGGATTTAACTGAGCTCGAAACAGCCTAAGACTTTGCCGCTGCTAAAATGATGTTTAGCAGACCCATCACAATAATTTCGCGCGGCCAGAAAAAGGCACTGGATAAAGCTGCGGAAGAAGCCGCTCTACAGACCTACGTCTGATGTATCTATTACTCCGCGTCATGAATCTAACGCGCGGTTTACGGCGCAGCGATGCCTTTGCCATCCCGGCACAGGATTGCTGCAATTGAAAGGACCTCTCATGGCCAAAGGCAACAACAGCAAGCGTGGCAACAAAGAAGCCAAAAAACCCAAGCAAGAGAAGCCAAAAGTGTCCGCAACAGCTAATTCTCTTGCCGGAAAACTTCCTCTGGCGATTGGTGGCAAGAAAGTAAAGTAACCAAAAAACGTATCAGATTGCGTCCGCCCGAGGTAGTCAACTTGGCTTAGTTGCTTACCTTGGCGCTTGCGATGTCCGAGACATGATCTAAAGCGGTCCTCTCATACAAATGAGAACTCGCATCAGATTGCTGGCACAGCCTAAATCTATGCACTCAATAATTGACGCCACTCAGCGAGAGCAGCGGCACGGTTTAGCTTGAAATTGGTGCGTGAATAGAGATGGTGTTCCTGCAGCCCCTCACAGCCAACATAACCCCACACCCAGTTCCTGTTGCGCCTTTAGCGGACTAGAGAGTGGCCGATAAGGGTGATAGGGTTGGGCGGCCGATTGCAAGTTTTTATAAACCCAAACCATTTAACCTGTGGGTACAGCATCGTCTTGAATTTGGAAGCCAGAGCGTTATTTGTAGTCCAACGGAAAAATAAATGGATGAAATAAATGAAGCTTTTTTGGTCAATATTTTCTGCGTCAATGGCTGTCATTTTTTCAGTTAACGCGTCTCATGCTGAGGAGAATTCAAATTTTTCCATTGGGTTAGTTGCCGTCGCTGGTAGCTCAATATATTCTAACGATAAAACTAGATCAGCCTTCATGCCATCCCTCAGCTACAATTCTGAAAAAATTTCAGTTAGCTTTGAGAAGGGATTGTCTTACAAATTCTTTGATGATGGAAAAGTCAGCATAGGTGCTTCTATAAAGCCCAATCTTAGGCCCTATAAAAGCAGCTATTCGACTGATTTAGCTGGGATGAAAAGAAGCAACTTTTATGACGGTGTTCTAAATGTGTCATATCAGATGTCGCGTGGGCTAAAAGCTAAGTTGGCAATCGGAAATGAACTCACAACAGAACACAATGGAAATACAGCTGACTTATCACTTAGCCAATTCTTTCCAATTTATGGACAGCCAATTATTTTTACAGCAGGGGCTAAGTGGTATGATGGAAAGCGTGCAAACTATTTTTATGGCGTGAACTCCAGTGAAGTCTCTGATCAACGTACTCGATATGCGCCCGGTAGTGCCACTTTACCCTATCTATCGATAAATACCTTTCATCCGATCAATAAGCATGTAGATTTGTTTGCGAATGTTAATTTCAACTTCTTTCCCAGCAATGTAGTTAACAGCCCAATTGTTGAGCGCAAAAGTTTAGCATCTGTTGTTATCGGATTAAATTATAATTTCTGATTAATTAATTTATACCTGAGCAGGCAGGAGGGTGCCTGCAGCCCCACACGTCCAACCCAACCCCAGACCCAGCCCCTGTTGCGCCTGTAGCGGATCAGACTGGCCGAGCGAGATGAATGGGGATGGGTTCAAACGGAGGTGTCAAACAAATGCGAACACCCATCAGATTGCTGGCAGCACCTAAATCTATGCACTCAATCATTGACGCCACTCAGCGAGAGCAGCGGCACGGTTCTGCTGGAAATTGTCTCATGAGTAGATGTGGCGTTCCTGCAGCCACATACAGCCAACCTAACCCAACACCCAGCCTGTGTAGCGCCTGAAACAAACCAGGCCGTCTCAGCAGGCAAAAAGCATTACGGCCAGACGGATAGTCTCTGGGCTTGTTTTAAAGTAGCGCAATGGGGTGCATTCACGCACGCGATAAACTCGCCCGCCCACTTCAACCAAGTTTAATATGACAAAGCCAACGCATATCGTAAAAAGTTACATTGACATAATTGTTATTGCGCCGCCTTGTGACACTATGGAACGCAAAACACAGATGGACAGGTTTGGTGCAGTTGCACTTACGCTTTTTGCACTAAACCTAGCCTTCAATCAGGTTGTAATCAAAGTCACAGCTGGAGGATTTGAACCTATTTTTGGAGCTGGTGTGCGGTCCCTTGGTGGCATGTTGGTTTTGTTGCTTTGGATGTCTTGGCGTGATGTTGGGATTGCATTGCCAAGAGCTGCAGTGCTTGGTGCAACAATTTCGGGACTTTTGTTCGCGTTTGAATTCATGTGCCTATTTACTGCCTTGGATTTGACTACTGTGTCGCGGACCTCGATCATCTTTTATTCTATGCCAGTTTGGCTGGCACTATTGGCTCATAAGCTTCTGCCGGGTGAACGCCTGTCAGGTTTGAGGGTAATTGGGCTTATTTTGGCGATGCTGGGTGTGATCTTGGCAGTACTTGATCGTAGCTCGGGTGAGGTTTCGTTGTTTGGGGATCTTCTAGCACTGGGTGCCGCTCTAAGTTGGGCTGGAATAGCACTATGCGTTCGGTTAACTCCATTTTCTGAAGTACCTGCGGAGCAGCAATTGATTTGGCAATTGATTGTTTCCGCACCATTGTTATTGTTAGCCGCAACAATCTTTGGCGGGTATGCGCGTGAAATTGAGCTTATTCATATAGCCGGTATGTTGTTCCAGATTTTTGCGGTTGCTAGCTTTGGGTTTTTGATTTGGTTTGCCTTGATGAAAATTTATCCTGCATCATCTGTTGCATCATTCAGCTTTTTATCTCCTGTATTTGCTGTGATTTTGGGATGGTTAATTTTGGATGAGAAAATAGGCGTACAAATTTGGTTGGCTCTTGGATTGGTTGC
>JADHQX010000116.1 GCA_016777745.1 Candidatus Pelagibacterales bacterium | reverse complement strand
TGTTAACGAAGAGTTTAGAAAAAGAATTAAAAGTTGTTTAGAGAGAGGTGTAGATATTATAATTGCTTGGGGTTATAAAAAATCAGGCTCTATATCTTCTGATGAAAAAAATACTGGCGCTCGATCTATTAAAGATCTTCAAGAGTGGACATCCTTAAAAAAAACAAAAGGTACTTTAGAAACATTCTTTTTTCCCAATCATTCAAAAATATTAATTTGTGATACTCAATATGCTGTAATGGGAAGTTTCAATTGGCTATCTAATAGTGGTGGTAGTTCAAATGAAGAGAGAAGTTGGATTGTTTACAATAAAAAATTTATACAAGATGAGATAGTAGAAATTATGAAAAGTTTATATGATCCAAGTAAATCTTTAACAAGAAGACAATTGTTGAAAAATTTTGTTCCATTTTCTAGATATTAAAAAGTTATCTTCCATCCACAAAACGTCTAATCGCATTTTCAATAAACACCGACATTATTAATCCATTCTTTTGACATAAGAGTTTAAATCGATCTCGATATTCTTTTGAGATTAGAAAATTAACACGTTCTTTTTTAGTTTTTTGTTTTAATATTTTCTCTGATTGAGCTGTCCACATTGATTACTCCTTAATGTCGTATTTGACTTTAATTTTGTTAAATAGATCAGATAATAATTTACCTGTCTTTCTTACTTTATAACTATCATTGTTATCGCCAGTGATATCTTTAATGAAATCTAGAACTAATTGAGCTTCACTATAGAGCCGATTAGATTGTAACATATCAAACAATTCATCTTCTGCTCTTGTGACGTCATAATAATTCTTGAGACTTTCTTTATGTATTTGTTTGACGCTTTGTTGAACTAGATTCATTTATTTTCTCTTTGATATTTTTTGATGAGTTCTTCTTTGTATTTTGTGACTAGATCATCAAATTCTTTAATTAACGCTATTTTACCAAAAGTATCTTTAGTTGATTTAATCTTGTTCCAAAGTGTTGTAATTTTGTTTTCCATATAATTCCTTAAATTACGACTAATTGTTCTGGTACATATTTTGAATGATGTCTTTTGAGCGAGTAAATTACATTAGCGATTTCATTATTCGCCTTTTCATTAAACAGGATAAATCTGTCACCAAGTCTTTTGAAAGATTTTGACATTAACTCTAGTACATAGTTTCTGTCATACTCTTTCGGTATTCTTAATATGATATGACTATGAGTATTATTTCTTACTCTTTCAATTGAACAGATAAACATAACTCTCTTATCTGGATATTTCTGAAAGTATCTGAACAACTTTTTATTAACAAATGAGTTCAACAACTCTAGTTTCTTAATCAGTTCTTCATTGGAAATATTCTGGTAAGTATTAGCGACTACTACTAGGTCTTTATCTAGTGTTTTATCTTTTAATATTTCTTTTATTAGGTCTTGTTTAAACATAGTAATACGAACCTCATAAAGAAGACTTTACAAGTTAACTCTTTCCTGTTTCCTTCCGATTGCCGTAAACATTTCAGAAGTTTTTTATTTGTTCCGATATATTGAAGTGTTTAATCACTTCGCTATACGATAAAAATGACCATTTAAATGATCGTACTTATCGTTAATTATTTATATGTAGAGATCACTTGATTTTAAAAATTTTTGATAATTTTTTATCAAAGGTAATATTTAATCTTAGATCTAGTGAATTCTAATTGATAATCGAACGCTAATAGTATTTATTTTTACTTATTCAGAAATCGTAGTGGTTTGTTAATAATTCAAATAAAACCAACCTAGCGTCACAATATTTTGATATGACTCAATAATTAAAATTTATGAAAAGTTGGTCAAAAATAGCAATAAAATCTATAGTTTTTTTACTTTTACTTTTTAAATCACAAATAACATTATCCAATGAACTCCCGATCGATCCAAGTATTCAAAAAGGAACTTTTGAAAACGGTCTTACTTATTACATTAAAGAAAATTCAAAACCTGAAAACAAAGCTGAACTAAGATTAGTAATTAAAGCTGGTTCGATGATGGAGGAAGATCATCAAAGGGGATTGGCACATTTACTTGAACATGTAGCTTTTAATGGATCTAAAAACTTTCCTAAGAATTCAATTGATGAATACTTTAATAGTATTGGATTAAATTTGGGATCTCACTTTAATGCGTTTACAGGATTTGACACAACATCATATGAAATTGAAATTCCAACTGATGTAGATCAAGCATTAGATCAAGGTTTATTATTTTTATCAGATATAATAAAAAATTTAGATTTAACAGATGAATCTTTTGAAAAAGAGAGAAAGATAGTCGAAGAAGAAATTTTATCTGATTTAACAGCAGGAACAAAATATTCAGATTTATTTTTAGGAGAACTTTTACAAGGTTCGAGATATCCACAACGACTCCCAAGAGGAGATTTAGAAGTAATTAGAAATTTTAAATATCAAGATGTAAAAGATTTTTATAATCTTTGGTATCAACCAGAAAATATAGGTTTAATGATTGTTGGTGATTTTAAAAAAGAAGAGGTATTTAAAATAATTGAAAAATATTTTTCTAAAATTCCAAATCAAAAAATCAAAAAACAGATTGATTTTACAGTTCCAGATTATACAGAAGATAAATTTTTAAGATATCAAGATGAAAAAGAAGATCAAATTGAATTCTCAATTTATAAAAAAAATGAATTTAAGAAACTTGATACTAAAGAAAATTATCGTTTTAATATTTTAAGAGGTCTAACTTATGATATTTTTCAAAAAAGACTTGATGAAATAACTTATTCAAATGATCCAGAGTTTATTACAGGAGTAATAGGAAACTTTGGTTTTAGTAAAAATGATGAGTTTGAATATTTTTTAATTCGTTTAACTGAAGATAATATTGGGCGAGGGATAAAAAAACTTTACACAGAATTAGAGAGAGTATCCAAGTTTGGATTTAATATTACTGAATTAGAAGAAGCAAAAAAACGTTTTCTTATTTTATCTGAAGATGATTTGTTAGAATCTAAATCAACTACTTCATTGACTTATGTAAATGAGTTTGAGCGTAATTTTACCAAAGATGAAATGATTTCAGGCATGGAATATGAACTAGAGCTAGACAGAGAGCTAGTTCCCACAATTACTTTAGACCAAATTAATCAATATTTTTTAAGTATAATTAATGAACAAAGTAAATTTATAGAGATTAAATCTCCACCAAATGTAGAGAATTTACCCACTTTAGAAGAGATAAAGACAATTCAAAGTTCAGTTTTAGATGATGAAATTGAACCTTATCAAAGTGTAAAATTACAAAAACTTCAAATTAATGAAGATCTTAAAGGATCAAAAATTATTAAAAGATCTAGAATTCAAAATACAGGTGTACAAAAATTTATATTAGAAAATGGGGTTACTGTTTATCTAAAGCCTACTGATTTTGAAGAAAATGTTATTTATTTTAAATCAAGAAGTGATGGTGGTTATTCAACAGCTGATATGAATAATTTTCCAACTGCGAAGTATACAGATGAAATTTTAAGTTTAGCAGATATTGGTAATTTAAAAAAAGTTGATTTGAGAAAACAATATCCAAGAAAATCTTTAAATGTTTATCCTATCATAACACATCTTGAAGAAGGAATTGATGGCTATAGTACTAATCAATTTTTAGAAGAGATGTTTATGTTAATTTATCAAAATTTTTATAATTTAAAATTTGATGAAAAGACTGTTGAAAATTTTAAACTCGAAAAAATAAATGAATATATCAATTCTTCTCAAGATCCTAAGTTTGAATTTAATAAGAATTTTTATGAAGAGTATTACAATAAGCATCCAAGAACATTGTATCCAGATAAAGAATTTCTTGAAAAAATTACACATGAGAAAGCAGTTTCTTTTTATAAAGATAGATTTGAAGATGCTGAAGATTTTGTTTTTGTATTTGTTGGAGACTTTGAAGTTAATAAAATAGAGCCATTGATTGAAAAATATATTGGAAGTTTAAAGATTACTAACCGTGAAGAAAGTTTTATAGATCATAAAATAAGATTTAAAGAAAATTATAAACTTTTTTCATATGAAGAAGAAAATCCTTTAAATTTAAATCATATTAGATTTTATAATGGTTATTTTAAAAATACTTTAAAAAATAGATTTAAACTCTACTTCATCGAAGATATTTTAGACTCAATGTTAATGGATCAAGTAAGAGAAGAAAAAAATCTAGTTTATTCAATTTCAGCTTCATCTTATGATGCCACGAAATATCCAGTAGAGACATATAGTTTTATCATCAATTATGCGACCAGTATTAAAAATGAAGAAAAAGTAAACGAAGAAATCAAACAAGTTATCAAAAAATTTATTAACAATAATTATGAAAATGGCAAATTTGAAAACGTTAAAAAAACTTTATTAAGTGAACATGTTGTTAATTTAAAAGACAATATATTTTGGATGGATTTAATTTCTCAATATCATTCATATGGCGAGCCTATTTCAAGAATAAATTATATTGATGAAATTATAAATTCTATCTCCAGAAAAGAATTATCGAAATTCGCAAAAAAGATTTTTACAGAAGATTATTTAAAGATTGTTGAAAAATTAAAAGAAAAATAGACTTGTTTAGTAATTACTAATCAAGTTACACTAAACTAATGAAAAACCTTTACTCTCCATCAATGCTTAAGAGCTATTTAAGCTGTAAATACACTATTTTTAATGAAGTAAATGAAAAGAAGTTAAATCTAAAGAAAATAGAATTATCTAAGAATGATCAATTAAGATTGGAAAAAGGAAATATTCACGAGAAAAACTATCTTAAAGAACTTAAGAAAAAATATAAAAAAGTAATAGATCTGAAAAGCTCAAAACTTTCAAAAGAGGAAAAAGTTCCCCAAACTATACAGGCGATGAAAGAAGGGTGGGAAGTAATACATGGTGGTTATCTAAAGAGAGATAAATGGATAGGTGAGTTTGATTTCTTAATAATTAATAAAGATCTAAAATCAAAGTTTGGTGATTATAGTTATGAAGTAATAGATACAAAAAATTCTAAAA
>JADHQX010000115.1 GCA_016777745.1 Candidatus Pelagibacterales bacterium | reverse complement strand
TACCTTACATCTATACTCATACATTGTTATCCTCCAGCGAAAACATTTGGTGAACCAGCAGCCACAGAAGTGCAACCACTAATACCGTCACCAATTCTTCCGGCTCCTTTGTTGTTTACAAATACTGTTGAAGAACCAGACGCAATAGGAGCAGAATGGCCTGGACAAGGTGCCGGCGGTAAAAGATGACCTGTATTTACATCTCCCTGTCTACTCCAAGGTATTCCGTTTACAAATACGTTACCACTCCCTACTGCTCTGACCATTCCAGAACAGTGAGGAACATCTGCGTCACCAACTCTAGTTGCTGCTGGCATTATCGTGTCTCCCTCTTCATTAATTCTTTTAGTTTATCGTTGTAAGATTCCATTATCTCATGTTGTTCTTCTGTATGTGGTTCTGGAATAACTTCTGGTTCAAATCTTATGAGGTTATCAAATACCATAGGTATATCGTTATAATTTGTATACCTATGAACAACACCATCAATTGTAATATCAAATTCGCCCTTCATTAGTTTAGATCAATCCTTGAAGCATCAACGTCATAGTTACCAGTGATACCCAACGTAGAGTTACCACCAACAGTTTCCGTTTTAAGTCCACCATACACATGAGCGACAACACCAACCACGTTTTCATTCTCAAGTCCAAGAATAGTCTTGGTTCTAAATCCTGTTACCGTAGTAGAGTGGAATGCTGCTATAGCATTTGAACCATACTCTTCCGATACGTCACCCTTTACTACTTCTTTCTTATTACCATCCACTTGAATATTCCAATCTCCTTTGATGTATGTCTTTGCATTACCATCAATCGTTAGGTTCACATCTCCCTTTACATTTACAAAGTTGGAGCCTGCGATAATCTCATAGTTCTGTCCTACAACACGAGTGACTTTGTTTCCGTCAGAGTCAATCTCGTAGTATGTTCCGCTTCTATGTTTCTCATAGATACGTTCTGCAAAAGGTGTGTCATCATATTCTTTGATATGTCCACTTTCTGTTTCAAGAACATGATTGTACGGATACTCCGTGTTCCGTCTTTTATATGGGGGAACTCTATCTTCTTGTGTCTCTGGATTCTTTCCAGCTGCATCCTTACCACGAATCGAGTCATCCGTAGTGATTGGTTCTTTCCATGAAGTTGCAGTGAAGTCTATATTGGTTGCTAGTTTATCCGTCCAGTTCGCAGCAGTATCTACAGGCGGATTAGATGTAATAGATATTTTGTCATCTGCATTCTGAAGAATCATTTTCTCGTTTGCGATAGGAACTTCACTAGTGAATGCTTCATCACGTTCCGCTATCTCTGGATGTGCTTCTAGTAAACCAGAAGTTAAACGTGAAGTATCTGCCTTGCCATCTCTTGTAGGGTATGGGCCGAAGTCTGGATCTTTTTTATATTTTTCTGCTTGGGGTTCTGGTGCATCTGGTGAATTGGGATCATTAAATCCTTTTGATGGATCTGCGGCTGCGGCTGGAATGCCTGGCATGACACCCATGACAACAGGTTCTTGCAGATAGTCTGGATCACGAAAGAAACCGAATACCCAATCGCTAGGTTTGATGTTATGGAATGCACCAACTTGTGCAGTCGGCGGAAGCATGACATGAGCCCAAGGCAAATCTTGTGTTGGTATCTTTTGCAAGTCATCTGTATGATATCCAAAACAACGAACACGAATACGTCCTAATGCTTTTGGATCATCTCTATCCTCACAAACGCCAATGAACCAAGTAAAACCATCTCGACCCATAAAATATGATAATGTATTTGACATAAAGAAAACCCCTTTACAGTATTTATACCGTAAAGGGGTCAGTAGTCAGAGAGGAGATTGATTTAAACTGTAGCCGGAAGTAGTTCTACATCACTGATAATAATATCGACTTCTTCTTTTGTGAGGAAACCTTTTACGGTATCCCCATCTTCTGTAATAGGTGGAAGTGAATACGGATTGCCATTCCTAGTCAACATGATTTCAAACAGACCCTTTGTACCGCCATAAGAACTCTTATGCTTTACAATAGATAGTCCGTATCCATTATCAAAATCAATTTCACCACCGTACTCACTTCCTTTCAGACTATCATCAAACATCAGATAGTCGGAAACTTTGCGTTCTTTTACACCTTCAAACATTGTAACCTCTTAGTAACAAACAACTTGTGGCATTGGAGTACCTTGACTATTGTAGATAGTACTTGTCCAACACCTTGAAACTTTACCAGTTCTAATAACATCTTGGGTTCTAATGATAACGTGTTTACCATCACCAATTTGTGAGGTAGACTGCAAACCAAAAGTCTGTTGCACTTGTTGAGTAACAATCTGATTAATTATAGCTGTTACGAATGTATCGTTGTTTGTTTGAAACTCAAATGCATTTGCATTACCAATAGTAGTAGCAAACATCATTGTCGCAAATAAAATCTTTTTCATATTCATTCCTCTCTTTATTGACTATACTGTTATTATAACAAATTCACAGCAAATGTCAAGTACTTTTTTCAATTTATTTCTTCAATATAATCAGTGAGTTGTGGACGTTCAATCTCACCACGAGTATAGCGATATCGAAAATCACTAAAAATCTTTTCAAGAATCGGACTACCTTCAGCCATCTGTCGCAATTCGCTCTGACGTTCCGTACCACGAGTCCATACAGAATGGTCATCAGAGTAATCGTAGAACCAATCCATCTGTAGACATTCTGCAAAGTACTGTTCGATATTCATCTTAGTCATAAGTCACCTGTACTGCGTAATCAATATCATCAAAGATTGCTTCTAGTTCTGCAATCTTTTCACGACACTTCATTTTTGCGAAACCATTGCCTGGCGTTTTCTTTTTAATCTTCTCTAGAGACTTCAACATATCTGTAAAGTAGACATACTCATTTTGAATTTGTGTCAAGTAATCCATTATGCAGCTCCTTTGTAACCAAGTTTTTTCATTGCATCAAGCGGACTAGTTTCTTTTGCAAGAGTCATATACTCTTCAATAGTAGCGTTCTTGACTAGAAAGTTAATCCAAGTCTTGTAAGGTTTACGATACTTGAACCGAGCGACAAACGCAGGCTTCAACTTACCTTCCCAACTAGGATGGGCATTCGGATGAACATCCATCATCATCTGGGCGCCATCAAAGTCACCCTTATACATGAGATACATACCATCCCAAGTAAATTCTTCTTTCACAAACTGAGTCATATCGAACCTCTTTCTCTTAACTATACATATACTATACGATGTTATGAGAACAAAGTCAAGAGAAAAATAGCGAAAAATGAAAAAAAGATTCTTAATAGAATCAATCACTTATCAATTAAGTCAGAATATTTTTTAAGTTTTTCACGTTTCTCATTGGCGTAAACACCAATTGACACCGAATCAATACCAAGGTGATTCGCTGTAAGGTTAATCATAAACTGTAGATCACCTAGTTCCTTAGTGAGTTTGGATGCATCATTACCAAACCTCATAATCTTAGATGCTTCTTGAATAACCTCACCACACTCTTCCATGAGTATCGTGAGGCATTCTTCTTTTCTATTGAGTAGAGGCTTCATCTAGTTCATTCTCCAACTCAGTCTTGAGAGTTTTCAATCGACTATTCATCCATCCAATTGCAGTATTGATATGTCCAGTGTCATGCGGCTGCAATTGACTTTCTGCATATTCAATCTCTTCTTTGAGCATCCATAGTTTATCAAACTTCTGCTTCGATGTTGTCATCTTCTAGTTCCACTTCTTCTTCTTTGTGATTTCCATACTTGAATTCTTTACTTGCGACTTCATCCAATTGAGCCATGACTTCTTCCGTAAAGAACTTTTCTGGATTGTTGTTAATTGTTTTACCAAACGTCTTAGTACCATCAGGCAATTCGATACGAGTAGATACAGACTTAAAGATATCATACTTCAACGCCAAGTCTAGTAGTCCGTAGTAACGATCCAAACCTTTACTATAGGTTAGACGTACATCAACCATTTTGTTTTCAATCGTCAATCGACTCTTAGCATTCTTACAGTGAACGATATTACCGATCACCTCAGTACCATCCTTCTCTTTCTTCTTAGAGAGATATACGATACTACTTGCAGCATACTTTAGACCTGACCCGCCTCCCATTTCTTTCATAGGGAACATAGACCCCACCACATCATAGGTATGGTTCGTCACCACCATCGGCACTTTCGCTTTTCCTAGTTTCAGTGTCAATACTCTGAACGCCGCTTTGAGAACTTGGGCTCTTGTCATATCCCTTGTTTCTTTACCTTCCGCTGTATCCTCTACCTCTTTGGTAGTTGACAACATACCAAGAGAATCAAGACACATCATCAGAGGTTTACGGTCGGCTTCGTTCTGGGTCAGATAGGAGTCCAACACTTTAATCGCTTGAGTTCTAAACTCTTGCACAGTTGTTACTGGTAGGATAACCATGCGAGAGGGGTCGATACCACGATCCACAACCATCTGTTTAGTGATTGCAGATTCACTCTCAAAGTATAACACACCAGCATCTGGGTTTGCATCAAGGAATGACTTCACCATTCCCATGACAAAGAATGTCTTACCTGTGGCAGATTCACCAGCAACGGCTGTAATCTTATTCGCAGCAAGTCCACCATAGATACTACCAGACAATAGTGCGTTAAAGATATAAGAACCAGTGTCGATAAACGAATCAACATCTCCTGCCTCTACACCTTCCGAAACTAGTGCTGCGTATTCATTCCCTGCTGTCTTTGCAATGTCTTTTAGAAAATCCACTTATACATCTCCTTCATCTCTATTGTTAGAACGAAATGCCTCAAAACCATCTGGGTATCTCGCTTCCAACTTTTCAATATTCATGTAGATAATATCTTCTATACTAGTATCTAGTGCGATACAAGCTTGAGAGATATACCACATAATATCTCCAAGTTCACGTTTCAGATGAAAGATAGTATGTTCATCCATTGGTTTGCCTTGGAAGATACACTTCTTCACCACCTCAGTAAACTCACCACCTTCTGCACATATACCTAGTGCAGCTGTGATCAATCTCTCTGGGGGA
>JADHQX010000114.1 GCA_016777745.1 Candidatus Pelagibacterales bacterium | reverse complement strand
TTTATTGATTTTAACGGTAACTATTACATTCAATTCTTAATTCTAATGACAACGTATGTCGTTTTAGATTTTTCTACTTTAATGATTTATGGTTTAGCTGCTGAAAAAATTTCTAATTATTTAAAAAATAAACCAAAAACTTTAAATACAATTTCTGCGTGTGTACTAATTTTTATCGCTTTATTTATTTCGCTAAATAAAAGCTACTAGAGGTTGCTATCTTTTTTAATTCATAGTTAAATAAACCATTAGTTAATTAATAAAATAGGGGAAAATATGAATAAAATACAAAAACTTATATTGGTTCTTCTTTCTTCAATAACTCTATTGTTTAGTTCTGTTTCAACTTCATTCGCGAAAGTTGAAGGAGACACTATTACTTTAGGGTCTGCTATTTCTTTAACAGGTAAATATGCAACTAATGGAGAACACACTCAAAGAGGTTATGATCTTGGTGTTAAGATTATAAACGATGCTGGTGGTGTTAAAGTTGGGGGAAAAAAATATAAATTAGCCGTTAAGTATTACGACGACGAATCTAATTCTGCAAAAGCTGCTGCTCTTGCACAAAGATTAATCGAGCAAGATGGCATTCAATACATGCTTGGGCCTTATGGATCAGGTTTAACAATCGCAATTGCGCCTGTTACTGAAAAATTCGGAGTTCCTATGGTTGAAGCAAACGGAGCATCAAGAGCTCTATTCACTAAAGGTTATAAATATTTATTTGCAGTACTAAACTCTGCTGATCAATATTTAAACTCTGCAGTTGATCTAATGGCAACAAAGAAAAAAGGTGCAACAGTTGCTCTAGCTTTCGAACAAGATTCATTCTCACTTGATGTGAAATTAGGTGTAATGGATCGTATTAAAGCTAATGGCATGAAAGTTGTTATCGATGATGCTCTTCCAAAAGAGTTGAATGATATGACAGCTACTTTGCAAAAAGTTAAAGCTTTGAAACCAGATCTTTTAGTTGTTTCAGGTCACTCAAAAGGTGCCATGACTGCAATTAAACAAATGACCGATCTTAAAGTTGACGTTAGTATGTTAGCAATGACACATTGTGATGCTGCTGCAATTAACAAAAACTTAGGTGGCGGTGGAGAATACGCAATATGTGCTGCTCAATGGCATAAATCTTTATCTTACGAAGATAAATTCTTTGGAAGCGGAAAAGATTATGCAAAATTATTTGAAAGCATTTACAAGTATGATCCTCCATACCAAGCTGCTGAATCTTCAGCTGCTTTATTGGTTTTCAAATCAGCGTTCGAAAAAGCTAATAGCTTTGACAAAGATAAAGTTAGAGATGCTTTAGCTAAAACTGACATGAAAACGTTCTACGGTGGTATTAAGTTTAATAAATTTGGCCAAAACACTAGTAAGCCAATGGTATTGTTCCAAGTTCAAGATGGAAAAAACGCTGTTGTTGCACCAGTTAAATGGGCAGAAGCTAAACTAATCTATCCAATACCGAAGTGGGCAGATCGTAAGTAAATAATTAAATTTTAACCGCCTTATTATTTTTTAATAGGGCGGTTAATTTACCTGAGTTAAAATAATAAAAAAAATATATGATTTTACTACAAGCTCCTTTTTTAAATCTCCAAGCACTATTAGACGGCGTTATGGTCGGCTCTATATTTGCACTCGTTGCTTATGGGATGGCTTTAGTTTGGGGCGTGATGAATATTATTAACGTTGCTCAAGGAGAGTATGTAATCTTAGGAGGCTACATAACTTTTGGAATTTATAAATTAGGAGTATCACCCATTTATGGAATGCCGTTCTCATTCTTATTTTTATTTATCTTGGGCTATATTCTCTATCGTTTAATTGTCTTTCGAGTTGTCGATAAAGATATGTTTATCTCTATATTAGCTACTTTTGGCATAAGTATCATGATCCAACAATTTATGAATATGTTTTTTGGATCACAAGTAGAAACAGCTTTAACCGGCCTAGGCACTATTTTCTTTTTTGATGGAAACATAACGATTGCTCTTGTTAAAGTATTTTCATTTGTTATCTCTATACTTGGCGCAATAGCAGTTATCTATTTTATGAGAGTTTCAAAATTAGGTCGTGCAATTAGAGCTACCGCACAAAACCCAAGAGCAGCTAGAATTCTTGGTGTGGATACAGAAAAAGTTTACGCTTACACTTATGCTATCAACGCAGGTTTGTGCGGTTTAGCAGGATCTTTAGTTGCAATGACTTATACGCTCCATCCTTATATTGGATTACCTTACACGGTAAGATCTTTTATGATCGTTATTATTGCAGGATTAGGAAATATTCCTGGTGTGCTTGTATCGGGACTTGGTTTAGGTGCAATTGAAGAATTTTCAGCTTACTTAATTGGTTCAGAGTTTAGAATAGGAGTTATCTTCTCTCTATTAGTAATAATTTTAGTTTACAGAAGTAAAAAACTTGCAAAGAAAAGAGAATATTTAAAATAATGTTATCAGATAAAAAAGAACTAAGCGGTATAACTTTAATTATTCTCTTTGGGGTTCTTTCTCCAATACTTTTTCCAAATTATCGGATTCAGCTTTCAGAACTTTGGATTTTTATGGTTTTCGCATCTACTTGGAATATCCAAGGAGGTAAGATGGGCTACAATAGTTTTGGTAATATAATTTTCTTTGGCCTTGGCATGTATCTTTGTGCCTCAACTCAAATCGCTTATGCATTTGATTTAGCTGAATGGACAGCTGCAGGAGGAGTTAAAACATTTGTTCATACTGCTAGCCAATATTTTATAGGTTTACCTTTAGGTTTAATTATAGCTGGATTAGTTCCGGCATTAATCGCAGGGTTTTTAGGTTCATTAATTTTAGGATTAAGAGGTCACTACTTTGCTATCTGTACATTAGGAATTGGAATTGCAGCTGGAGAATTCGCAACAAGCGTAAGTATTTGGGGTGGTGGTCAAGGAATGACAGTACCTGTTTGGCCTAAAGTTGACGGTCAAGATTTAGATTTTTTAGGTGGCGGAATGAACTTTTTTTACACACTTAGTTTTCTTTTGTTCGTTAGTACTTTTTTTACTTTACGTTGGTTGTTCAGCACAAGGTTTGGATTAATTTTAACGGCTATTAGAGACAACGAAGACAAAGCTGAAGCAATGGGTATTCCAACAATGAGATATAAAGTTACTGGTTGGGTTTTTTCAGCATTTTTTATGGGTATAGCTGGAGGAATTTATGGAAACATTAATGGTTACATCGAACCAACCGAAGTCGCTTTTGCTGGAGCAACCTTTGGAGTTTACATGGTTTTAATGACAATCCTTGGCGGTAAAGGAACTTTATGGGGACCAATTATTGGTGCTTTAGTTTTTCAAGTCTTTAAAGAATTTTTTTGGACGTTCTTCTTAGGTTGGCAGTTAGTTGCTTTAGGATTTTTAATTATAGTGATTGTTGTTTTCTTCCCAGAAGGAATTATGGGTTGGCTTAGACAAAAAAAACCAGCTTGGTTTGGTGAGGTAGTAGATTCAAAAGCAAGATTGGCACAGGTGAAAATAAACACGAATGACTAATATTTTAGAAGTAAATAATGTATCTAAATTTTTTGGTGGAGTTAAAGCCAACGAAGATATTTCTTTAAATATTAAACAAGGTTCAATTGTTGGTTTAATCGGTCCTAACGGTTCTGGTAAAACAACTTTATTTAACTCTATTGTAGGCACGCACCCAATTGACAAAGGTTCAATTAAATTTGAAGGACAAGAATTATCTACTATGTTAGTTGATAAGATTGCAACACTTGGTTTACTTAGAACTTTTCAACAAACAAAAATTTATGGTCAAATGTCTTGCATGATGAACATGAAGATTAGTAAAAAAGTTTCAAATGATTACAGTAGAATATTTGATAAATTACCAAAAGAATTAGACGAGGAAGCAGAACAAATTTTATCTTTTGTTGGTTTGTATGAAAAAAGAAACCTAAGAGCAGGAGAGCTTTCATTTGGACAGCAAAAACTTTTAGAATTAGCTATGGCACTAATGAACAAGCCTAAAATGCTTATGCTTGATGAGCCAACAGCTGGAATTAACCCAACGTTGATTAATGGAATTATAGATAGATTAATTAAAATTAACGATAAATATAAAATCACTCTTTTTGTTATTGAGCACAATATGAGAGTAGTGATGAACCTTGCTCAACATATCTTTTGTATGGCTCATGGAAAAATGCTTGCCAATGGTAAACCAGCAGAAATTAAAAATGATAAGCGTGTGATTGATGCTTATCTTGGAGCACATTAATGAGTGATGATAAAAATAAAATAAGAGGTTACGGCGAAGGTAAGGCTAATACAGTTATTTCAGTTGATGACGTTGTAGAAAAATCTAGTCAAATTAAAGCTAAAGTATCTGATAGCGAGCTTTTAAAACTCTCTAATCAATCTAAGTTTTTGGAGATTAAAAACCTAGTGGCAGGTTACGGTAAAATGGAAATTTTACACAATTTTAATTTAACTTGCGGAGAAGGCCAATCACTTTGTTTAATAGGACCAAATGGAGCTGGAAAATCTACTGTACTTCACTCTATTTATGGATTTACAAATATTTTTTCAGGTGAGATTACAATTAACAATTCTAATGTAACGAAGTTATCACCTGCTGAAAAATTAAAAAATTCAGGCGTTGCATATATTTTGCAAGACAATTCAGTATTTCCAGACATGAGTGTCGAAGAAAATCTTTTAATGGGAGGATTTATTAAAGATAATATTGAAGAATCCAGAGATGCTGCCAATGCTGTTTTAAAAAAATATACAAGATTAGGTGAAAGACGAAATCAAAAAGCAAAAGTTTTATCAGGCGGAGAGAGAAGATTGTTAGAGATCTCACGAGCCTTAATTATGAATCCAGATATTTTATTAGTAGATGAACCATCAATTGGTTTAGAACCAAAATATATTGATATGGTTTTTGAAATTTTGGGTGATCTACAAAAAAATGAGAAAAAAACAATTCTCCTAGTTGAGCAAAATGCAAAAAAAGGATTAGAGTTTGCTGACATAGGTTATGTTTTAGTTTCTGGACAAAC
>JADHQX010000113.1 GCA_016777745.1 Candidatus Pelagibacterales bacterium | reverse complement strand
CATGGATATAATTCTTTTAAGTCTTACGTTAGATGCTCTTTCTTCTTTGAGCATTTTCATTAACTCTTTTTGGTGTGATGTTTGTCTATCTATAACTGTGTTGTGTTTGATATTGGCTCTCATAGATAGCTTTGAAATTTCACGTAAGTGTTTAATTGCTGATTCCTTATCTAGTTTAGACATCTCTATTAACCTTTATTGGAGAAAACGATCTCAACCCCTGTGTATTTTTTTTAACTTTTTGTTGATAGCTTTGTTCCTGTGCAGCTAAAAATTTTTGCTCTAATTCTTTTAACTTTGGATCTATTGCTGCAACGGGTTTAGGCTCTATGGCTGAACAGGGATCACTAATAAATGGATCTATTTTTTGTGGCTCATAGGGTTTGATAGTTTTTTTAACTGTTGATTTTACAACCGGTTTTTTATTTTTGAAATTCTGTGCAATTTTATTGAGTGTTTTCTCTAAAGGTTTATTTTTTAACTGCTCATCATTTTTTAAATACTGAAATTCCTCTGAACTTAAATCTCTAGATTTACTTTCTTCAATTAGAAAATTTCTTCCTATGTCATCAAAAGTATTACCTGGTTTTAAAGTTTGTGGATCTATTGCTGCAGGCTTCAAATCCTTTTCTGTTAATCCATAAGACTTTAAAGTTTTAGCTCTACGATCAGCTAAATATTTCTTGTTATTTTCCTCTGCTTTTTTTGCCTGTTCTGGAGTACCAGTGCGAGTTAAATTTGACATCATCATGTTGTAATCTCGAATTTTCATTAGTCTTTAGCTCCCAACGTGAGCTTTAATAATTTATTAACTGCAGCTTTTTCTTTATCGGTTAATGAGTTTAAAGTTTTTCCTTTTGGAAACAGTGACGCAAGATCAAGTTTTCTAGATGCTTTGTGCCAATCATTGTCTTTTTTATACTTTGCAAAATCAATTACTTTGCCGCCGGATCCAAGACCTAATCTAATTTCTTTGATGTAATCATCTTCTGTTTTGCCGGGATTTTCTTTTTTAAATTTCTCTAGTCCTTCCTCATAAATTTTATCCATATAATTGGACAATCTGTTTTCTTCTTGTATTGTTTCACTCGCAACTTTTATTGACTCTTTAACAGTTGGAGAGTTGTAAATATCTTTTCCTATGTTGTTATTTTTCATGCTGTTTCCTTTGCTATTTTTTGATCTGTTGCATGGATATCGTATAAAACTCTGCCATTCAGCTTTGTCCAAATTTCCATTGTTTCATGTCCAAGCAAAGATCTTCTTTTTCTAAGTGTTGATGGTTTTAACTTCCAATGAGCTGCAGCTTCTTTTTCATTCGCCCATCTTTCGCTAGATGTATTATTTAATTTATTTTGCATAGTGGGGATTTTTTACCCCATAAAAGTACATAAATAAATTTGAAGCCATGCCATGTATTCCGCGTGGCAATATAATCCCACGCTAGTATAAGTACTCGTGGAAAGTTATTTGATTAAATCAGGATGATTAGCAAGCCATTCTTTAAATTCTTTTGATTTTTTAATTACTAAGCGTCTATGTTTTTCTACAATTTTATCAATTATTTGCTGTCGAGATTCTTTTTTAGGATCATACTTAGCTGCATTACGCTGCTGATCTCTTATTGATGGATTAATTCTATCATAAGCTATTCCAATATAAGGTGCATAGGTTTCTAAATTTTCACTTATCAAAGCATTCAATTTAAAATTTTTAGGTTTTAGCTTTCTATGTTTTTCAATTAACCCACATAGAATGTAAGTGTTTAATGATCGTTGTTTAAATAAACTTGAACCACGAACCAAAATATCTATAGCTTCGCCTGGTGTATCATAAAAATTTTTAGCAATATTACCTAAATTTTCCCAGGTATCTTGTCTATCATCTCTAAAGTTTATTTTCTTACTTGGATCAAACCAATAATACTTAGTATTTCGGGCTCCAGGAATAGGCATAAAATCCACATATGGAACCAAACCTTTTTTTAATGCTGCACCGACAGTATCACTATCTTTCCATGGATATTTTTTCTGCTTTTTATTTTTACCCTTTTTTGCGCCCATACACTAAGTATATAGAAATAGAATAAAAATACCACGGCTAACAATAATTTCGTGTTAAATTGTGGATCTATTCATATAAGCTCTAGTTTGAGCCAATCTTTGTTGTCTAGTTTCTCTTGATACAAGCGTATATTTTTGAACTGCCTCAAGGGATTGCCAACCACCCATTTCTTTAACTGCCAATATATCTTTTGTAGCTTCATAAGTGTTGGTTGCCCAAGCGTGTCGTAAAAAATGGATACATTTAAATGGCAGCTTAGCTCTCTCAATTATTGATTTATGGGTTCTTCTAGCGTCAGCAATAAATTTAGTTTTTGTATTTTTACTTAGGGTGGGGAATACATACTGATATCTTTTATCGTTTTTATGTATCTTCATTTTATTTCTATATCTATCCATCAATCTAAGAATAGCTGAAAATCTGTAATCAAAATCTAGCTCAATAGGTTTATTGTTTTTAGTATTAGAAAATTTAATTACCTTATTCTTTCTATCTATCTGGTTCCATTTAATACAATTAACCATACTTTTGGATCTACCACCTAAGATACAAAGGGCGATCAGCAAGCAGCAAGAGACAAATCTGCTGAACTGATTTAATTTTAAATCTTCTTTAATAAGTTCTAACGCGGATCTTCTATATCTTTTGATCTCATCTCTATCATAAGGGTTCTCTCTTTCCAATCTGCTAGGCTCATAGTTCAATTCTTTCTTACTGAATATACAAACTCTTTTGTCCAATACTCCAATTTCGATAGCGTATTTTTCTACTAATCTAAGATCCTCAATCATTCTATTTGCCTGGGATTTAGATTTTTTAGTTAATGAATTGTGTAGAGAAATATAATCGTCTTTTGTGATCTTTTTAAATTCCATATTAAATATTTTGAACGCATTAGCTTCTTGTCTATAGAACTTTCTATAAATCTCTTTCTTAGATTGTTGGCATCCATATAGTTTATATCTTCCATTGTAATCTTTTTTACTGCTCTCTTTGTAATTGGCACTTGGAACACGTTTTTTAATCCAATCTGTATAAACAGATATTAATGATCTAGATTTTCTTCTGGTTTGAATAATTGAATAGGGATCCTCTTTTTTAGCAATTTTAATTACCATGTCTTTTGCTATTGTTCGGGCAACAGTAGGCGTCATACTAATTTTATCTCGATCTTTTAGATCTGAGTTATCGTACCAATTACCAATGGTAATAATCTGTTTCTCTATTGCAGCATTATCTTGGCTGCCTTTCGGTCTATATCTATAAATAAAAGATTTAGTTCCGCCTGGACTTACTTTTGCACGGAAACCCATAAGTTGTGTATCTGAAATTATTAATGACCTATATCTATTTCCCTCTGGAATAGGTCTAAGCTTTTTCATTACTGATTGATCTATTCTAATTCTTCCCTCTAAATCAGTTTCAATTCCAAGTTTTTTTAGGAATTCAATTTTATTTTTATGTTTTAATTTCTGTTCTTCTAAGTTTATCATTTTTATCTTTCGTTTATGTTTTTTTAATTGAAAGAAAAAAGGAATGAAATTTGAGTTAAATCCACGCGGAAAACATGGGAGCATAATACCCCCAACGGTACCCCCAAACTAAAATGGCGGTTAAAATGGAGCGCAATTTTATTGAAGTATTTTTTTGGATTAATACCCCCAATATACCCCCAAGCGCAGTAATAAAAGTTCACAAATAGTAACATTCTCTATTCTTTCTTTTGTTGAAAACATAAGTAAAATAACTATAACCAAGCTACTCGGAGTGTAGCGCAGCCTGGTAGCGCATCTGGTTTGGGACCAGAGGGTCGCAGGTTCGAATCCTGCCACTCCGACCATCACCGAAGATGTATATCGATACTTATTTCTAAAAAAATCAATATGAGAGGGTAAACTGGAGGGTAAATTATTTCCTCTTTTTATTTTTTAAATACTCTTCATGTCTTAGCTTTAATTTAGTTAGTTCAAGTTCATCAGCTAATTTTGCACCTTCAATGATTGCTTTTTCAACATCTACTTTAATATTTAATAGCATTTTTTCTGATACGGGTGGTAGTGTGAGAACTTCACCAAGAGTTAAATCATTATCGATAAACCAAATTCTTTCTTTTGGATCCCATCTGACAAAAGCAACACCTCCGTCTATAGTTTTAGCTGAACAAACTGCATCTCCGCCATCATTTCTGGGATCTAGCAGAAGTTCAATTGGTTTTTTTAATTCAATCATAAAAATAAATTATCATACATTACGAAAAAATTTGTTTCTATAATACAAATTACAAAACGAGAGGATTTTGGGAGGGTAAATGATACCTCTTTCTGATATATCACTTACTAATCAACAATAATTTTATGGGGAAAATGTCAATTTTTCTAATTCTATTTCTAGATGAATTGGTATAAACACTTAGCGGATTGGAGATTTGTTCGATAGGTTCGAATCCTGCCACTCCGACCATCATTTATGAAAAAAGCTATAATTTATATTCCAAATAAGAGTCCAATGCAGTCTGGCACTGCAAAAAGTAATAAATGGATTTTAGAGTTTAAAACTAAAGATCCAACAAAGAATCCTTTAATGGGTTGGGAAAGTTCCTCAGATACTTTATCAGAATTAAGATTAGAATTTTCATCAAAAGAATTGGCAATAAATTATGCTAAAAAGAAAAAAATAGATTTTGACTTAATTGAACCAAAAAAAAGAAAAATTGTAAAAAAATCATACGCAGATAATTTTTTAAAATAATAGATGTTTAGATTTTTTAAATTAAGAAAATGGTTTATGTGGTCATGGTTGGGGTCATTTATCATTTTATCATCTTTGTGGGTTCAGGTAAAAATTGATGTTAAGATTAATGAATGGTTTGGCGAATTCTATGACATGATTCAAAAAGCTTTAGGTAAACCTAATGCTATCACGATTGATGAATACTGGTCTAGTTTATTATCTTTCATAACCCTAGCTGCTATTTATGTTGGTGTTGCTGTTGTTGTTGGTTTTTTTACAT
>JADHQX010000112.1 GCA_016777745.1 Candidatus Pelagibacterales bacterium | reverse complement strand
TTAGCATCAGATAGAATAAAACTTGATATTTTTTTTAAGAAGTTTTTATCAAAAATAAAATTTTGCCCAAGAGATTTTTTAGTTTTTATTGTCAAATTTATCTATTTTCTATAGTTGCTTCAGTTCTAATATCTCTTAAAAGTTTTTGTGCTCTTAGCCCAATCTGTTTTTGTAGTAAATTATTTTCAGCCTGTTCCTTAGATAAGGATGGATCACTATCCATAGTATCTCTTAAGTCAACTGTGTTAATTTCTGCTGTTCTATAAAAAAGCCTACCTGCCAAATCATTCCACCCCAATTTAATTTCAATAGATTTTCTCAAAATATTAATATCTAAATTATTTTTCTTAAAGATCAGATTAAAATCATCAATATTATTATTGGCATTTAAATAAGCACGATCAATATATTCATCTATCTCAATATCACTTACTGAAATGTTATATTTTTTTATTTGTTCTAGTTGCAATAATTCATCAACCATTAAATATAATATTTTACCCGCTAGCTCATTTATATCGTCAGTGTTAACTTGATTAAGCATTGAGTATAATACTATTCTCTGCTCTAAATCATAATTAGTTATCACATGTTCATTAACAAGTTTAATTATTTTATAATTTTTTTCCTCCGCATACAATTCAGAGAACGCTCCAGACGAAATAAAAACGACTAAAATCATCATCAATCTAAGTTGTTTTATCATCTATAAATCAGGTCCAAAATTTCTAATTTTTCCAGCTTGCTTACTTGTACCGAATGGCTTCAAGGTAATAGTAAAGCTAAATCCACGTGAATTTTCTATATCATCAATTGCAGTGAAGTCTCGAAAGTAATCAAAGTTAATTGCTAAGCAATCATTTTCATAATGTATACCAAAAGCATTTCCAATGCTTTTGTCACTCATTAGGTCTTTTCTTACAGACATAATTAAATTGGTATCCTTGTAAAAATTTACTTTAGCACCAATTGATATTTGTTCGGAAGTTTTTATTTTATTTGATGTTTCGTAGTCATAATCAAATCCAAATTTGATTTTATCAAAATTAAGTGAAGAATTTATATTATTATCTTTTAAATATAAGTCCTGTCTATCAATTGTTATATCAGATTTAATATAACCTATACTTCCAAAGTCCAATGTATTTCCTATAAAGTAATTTGATATTTCTGTTGTATTGTCTTTTTTAAACTTGGTAGATTGACCAAATGAGGTATTAACAGTTAAATTCTCATTACTGACTAGCCAATTTAAACCATAGTTAATTCTTGGACCACTTTCCCACTGAGAGAGAGATGTTTCCCTATTGAGCGAAAATATATTACCATTAGAAATACTTTGATCATTACTGTAGTTATTATATGGAGCCAAAATTGGCATTATTACTGGCTCTAATATTTGCGTTCTTTTATTTTTACTTTTACTTAAAGGTAAAGAAATTTTACTCGAAATTTGTGGAAATATTCTAAGTTGATTATAATCATTAGTGCTACTGTTAAAGTAGATTAATCTATTTTGAATAGTATTTTCAAATTTCAATCCAGTCTGTTTAGATATTTGAATTTTGTTTGTAAATATTTCTGATGATAATTGTTGCTTGTAATCTTTATCAATCGTCCTGTAATTTAGAAATGAATTACTAATACTCCAGTTAGTTTTAGAGACAGGATCCTTATAATCATAAATATCGTAATTGATATTAGGGTATACATATTCCCATTTTTGTTCATTTGAATTATTAAGATGTTTGTAGATATAAGAGCTAAAATCTAAAAGGCTATTTTCCATTTCCTTAGTAAAATTAAGCCCACTAGTAAATATAGTTTGTTCATTTATTTGATTTTTTCTTAAGTAAGTATCGTTATTTGCTGTTTCAATTTTATAATTAAATTTGCCATATGGATTTTTTATATCTCCATTGATAAATATATGGTTCCTTGTGCCTGCTTTTGATTCATTATCAGTAATACTAGTATCCATATTAAACATATGATTTTTAGTAAGGTGCCTGTAGTTAAGGGTATAGTAATTATCAGCCTTTGTTTGAAATGTTGGAGTGATTGTTAAGTCGTAGTTTGAAGATATATTGTAAAAATAGGGAATGGAAAAAGTGTTACCAAGATTATTATCGCTGGAAACACTGGGCATTAAAATTCCAGATTTTTTTTTGACTGTAGGATCTGGATGTGAAAAAAAAGGCGAATATAGTACAGGTACATTCAATATGCTTAATGTTGCGCCTTCGTAATAAACACTTTGTTTCTCTTCATCATGAATAACCTTTTTGGCAGTTAGCTTCCAACCGGGGCAATTCTTTACAATATAGTTATTTTGTAAACAGGGTGTATACTCAGCATTGTTAATTTCATTTATATTTGAATCGGTTCTTATAAAAGATTTTCCTACAATTCTTGTTCCATCGCTTAATCTAATTCTGGTATTCGTACCGTTTGCTTTATTAAAGCCTTTGTCTGAAATAAAATCGTCAAAGAAGTAATAATTTTCTAAGTTATCTTTGATAATAATATTTCCAGATGTTTTAATGCTTTCTAAATTTTTGTCATAAATTAAACTATCTGATGTAGATAAGAATTCTTCAGTTTGAATAATTGTATTTCCTGTGGCATTAATTTTATTGTCATCCTTTATAACTTCTATTGTATCTGCAGTTATTTCAATCTCGCTATTTTCAGATTGAGCAATTTTAAAACCTAAAGCTGATAAAATTAAACAATAAACGACAAATATTATACGTAAGTAAAGTTTATAATTATTTATGGAGTTCATATTTTTCTGCTTAATCTTTTATATTTATTATTGGCTATTGATATAGCAAAAAGTAGTAAAGGTGTAATTAAAGTCGACAAAAATGGTGGTAATTTAGAGTTTGAACCTAGCGTATTCATTAAGTTGGTAAAAAAATAATAGACAAAAATTAGTAAAAATGAAGTCACTATTACTTTAGTAAATTTATCGTTTTGTTTAATGTCACCAATAATTGAGCTAGCTAGAAAGACAAGTGCTAAAATTACAACAGGCATTAGTAATATATTATAAAAATATATTTTATGATCATTAGCAGAATAGCCAAGTTTTTCAAGAATACGTATGAATGATCCAAGTTGAATAAAAGACATCATCTCAGGTGCCGATAAGCTGTTCTTAATATCATCTTTACTAATAAATGCATTATACTCAAGGTAATCATAATATAGAGGAGTCTCGCCTTTTTTTGTAAGAAGCAATTTACTCATGAGCCATTTTTCATTGCTTAATATTGCCTCCTTCCCATCAATTCTCCCCTTAAGCTCATTATCAGCCCCATATTCTAGAAGCATAAAATCAATAAGTGTAGCACCATCATCTTCAATACTTTTTGCATAAATAATGTTTGTTAGTCCATTTCTATTTTCTTGCATTAGCCATATACCATTTTTAGATATCGATGTTAATCGATCAACCCTCTTGATATATTTATAGTCCAATTCTTGAAATTCTTTTTGAAAAACAGCCGAAAGTGGATTAATTACAATGACAAAAATTAGACCTATAAGAAAAAAAATAGCTAAAGGTGCTTTGGTTAACTGTAAAGATGAAATCCCTGATGATCCCATAATTATATACTCAGAGCTTCTTATTAACTTTAAATAGCAAAAAATAGTTGAAAAAAAAACAACAATCGGCAATGTTGAAAATATTAAAAAAGGCGCATTTAAAAATGTTAATCTAAATATAATATTTATAGAAATATTTTTATTAGCAGATTTTCTAAATTGCTCAATTAGATCTGAAAAAAAAACTAAAAGTAGAAAAAGAGTAAATATTATTAAGAATGAATAAATAAAATTTCTTAAAAGATAAATATTTAGTTTTGAAAACATTACAGCTTACTTCCTTAACTTTTCTTTTATTAAATTTATATTTATAAATAATAGAGAGATAATTGCTATAAGTATAATTATTGGAGAAAAATAATTAATAATTAACATACCATTATTTTCCATTAAAATACTTTCCATCGTAATTTCAAAAAACTTAATTCCTATACCAGTAATAATAATTGTAGCAATTATATTTCGTGAATTTTCATCGGGTTTTTTTATCATTTTGAAAATAATTAATGGGAGAAATATTAGGCAGAATACATATAGTGGCTTAATAAATCTATTGTGTAAAACAGCAAACTCTTCACTGTTATTTTGCTTATCTAATATTTTATTTATTAATTCTATAGATGATTTTTCGTCAGCATAAAAAAACTTTTTTTCAATTTTATCAAATGGCTTGAGATCAATAGAGTATTTATCAAAGTCAATTTCAGATATCTTATACTCTTCTTGATTATATATTTGCATTGTCCCGTCATATAGAAAAATTGAATTATTTCCATTTTTATTATTAAGAAAACCTTTTTTAGCAACATAAGTTTTGATATTATTTTTTACTGAACGATCATGAATCAATAGACCGTATATTTCTTCATTTTCTATTTTTTTAAAAAAAACAGTTAAATTGTTATCTGGAGTAATAAATCGTTTTTCTTTTAAGATTGAAGTGCTTATACTTGAGCTTCTTATTTCTACAATCTTACTTCTTATTTCAGCAGAACTTAATGGAACTAAATAAATACTTAAAAATAATATTATAAAAAAGAAAAAAATTCCTATTAGTGTTAAAGGCTTAAAAAGGATGTCACGATTTGAATTACCCGTAGAGCCAAATATTATCATCTCACTATCCATTCTTAGTTTGTTTAAAGCAAATATGATGGCTAAGAATATTGAAATTGGAATGGTAATTATTGATAATTTTGGAATTAATAGAATTGAGTAGAAGGAATACGATGCAATTGACACACTGTCATTGGATAGAAGCTCTAAATTTCTTAGGGCTTGACTAAGCCAGACCACCAAAGTTATTAGTGAAAAGATAAAGAGAAAACTTGAAGAAATCTCCTTAATTACATATATTGATATTCGAGACATATTATTTCTCAATTATATCAATATTTTGTCAAAGGTACATAATACAATGGATTTTCAGTTTAAATCATTAATTACAGAAAAAGATCATGTTGGAGT
>JADHQX010000111.1 GCA_016777745.1 Candidatus Pelagibacterales bacterium | reverse complement strand
CCAACGCTGGAAAATGCAATGGATTATATTGGGGTTAATTTTGATGGCGTGGTTACCTCTAAGCATGGTGGCTGGGATCCAACTCAAGCCATTGATGAAGACTTGGATAAAATCTTTGCTGCATGGGGTGCTGATGCATATGATCGATTTGTTAATTTTGTAGCTGATTCACGATCTCAGTCCTACGAAGATATTAAGAAAATTGCAGGCGGTAGAGTTTGGATTGCAACAAGTGCAAAAGAGATAGGCTTGGTTGATGAGATTGGGAGCATTGATGATGCAATTGCTTATGCAGCTGATATAGCTGAATTAGAAGATTATCAAGTTGAATATTATGGTCAGCAACTTTCTCCAGAGCAGCTTATTATTAAAGAATTGCTTGAAAATTTTGATGTGTCTCTTGGAGAGCCAAAAGTTTTATCAGCTCTGAATGGTCTAGCAGATCTCTATGAAACACTAACAGATATTCAAGAACCAAAAGCATTATTAACATGCCAAGACTGTATGGTTGCTCTTGATTAAAGGTTTAATGTCTCTTTGATTAGAGGGATAGTTATCTTTCTTTTCAAAGAGCCAGCTTGTACATCTAAAGAAATAAGATTTTCTACCAGGACTGAAAATTCTCGTGTCTGGTTTTTTAAAAGGAACTCTAGCTCGGCTTTATCTATATTGATGTCTAATTGTTGAGCTACAAAATTAAGCGCTTGATTGAAAAAATCATCTTGCACCTTATGCACGGCCATAAACTCCATGCGCTTAATTCTTGATAATAAGTCTGGAAGTTTTGTATTTTCTTCTAGTGATTGAGCGCCGCCAAAAGAGAGTATCAGGCTGCAATTAGATTGCTGACATTCATTTATTAAATTAAACATAGCTGTTTCCCAATTTTCATTGGCAAGCATGAGATGCACGTCATCAACGCAGACTGCGTCTAAGGATGCTAAATTCTGAAATATTTCAATGCCCATATTGATTGCTTTATTCATGGGTATAAAGGCAAACTGTTTTCCTGCTAGGCTCAACTCATTGCATACAGCTTGCATTAAGAATGATTTACCAGACCCCGTCTCACCATGAATTATTAGTTCATGATATTTTTTGCTTTTCACTATATGGGCGAGCTGGGTCATTAAATTCAGATTATTAGGTGAGCAAAAAAAACTATCAAACGATGCCTTTTGATTAATCTGAAATGGGAAAATAAGTTGAGTTGGTTTATTCACGATGCAATTTAGCAGTTAGTTTGAACCAATTCAAACCATATAGAAACAAGCTAATTAAAGTTACCAAAGCAACCAAACAATCAATCGCAACATTAGTTAGATTAAGGCTAAATATAATATCAACGAAGACACCAGCCAGATAACCAATATGCACAAAGGTTGTAATTTTTCCAAATATATTTGGATTTGGTGCCGCGGTTTCATAGACGGTCATGTGGAATGCAGCTCCCATGATAATAATAAAATCTCTTAGAATGAAAACTGCGAGCACGAAAATTGGTATATGGGAGTTCATCCACAAAATAAAAATAGTTCCAATTAAAAGCACTTTGTCTGCAATTGGATCTAAAATCTTGCCGAGATCTGTTTGCCAATCCATGACCCTTGCTAGATATCCGTCAAGACCATCGGTTGCAGCAGCAATGATAAAAATATACAAAGCAAAAAGATAATTTTCTTCAGCAATAAATGTAAGTAAGGGGTACATCAGATAAATTCTGATGATAGAAAGCAAATTAGGTATGAAAATAAAATATTTGCTCATTGCTAGTTTAAGTACTCTAATTTGAGGTGCTGGGTATCTTCATTATATTCTTTAATTAAAAATTTAGTGCTGCCTCTGAGCTCTTTTATTAATGAATCTTTTGTTAAAAATAATTGGGTCGTGTAATCAATCTTAGTGCGCTGAAAAGCATGAAAAGATCTAGATTTTATTGCAAAAATTTTATCTAACTCGGATTCAACTGATTGAAAGTCTTGGTAATTATTTAAACCCTGAATCGTGACCATCACTCTTTCTCCTGATGCGCCAGGCTCAAGAGGCTTAACCTCAAGAAATTCATCCAAGAACTCATGGATAGCATTTTGAAAAAACTCTATTACTTGCTTCTCTTGTAAAGGAAAGATGGTTTTGAGGTCTCCATTGATAGACCATTGATTGATGCCAATTCTTACAAGCTCAATATTTAAAAAAGCATCATTATAAAATTTCTCCTGAATATAACTTGATGGCGAAAAAAGTATATTAGCTTGATTAAGTAAATTTTGATCTTCTAAATCAAATTCAGGTAACTCTAGATAGACCCCTCTCTCAAGAGCAATGTTTTTAAATGTTTGCTTTATTTCTGAGGCGAACTGATCGCTTGATGTGCCGCTGCTAAGATAAACAGGCGCAGACTCACCAGTATCGATTTTAAACAAAATTAAGATCACTGGACGATTAAAGCCTATTAAAGGTGTGCCAATTTTGCGCAACTCAGGAATTAGCGCTTCACTATTAAATTTAACTGATAAAAATTCTTCCTCTCCAATAAGCTCTGTTGAATAAGAGGAAACAAATTCAATTTTGTTAAGTTGAGCATCGCCAATTCTCCAGAGAAATTTTTTACTTCTAGAGCCTGATAATTTATGAATCAATCGATTAAATGCCTTATTTAATCCGTCGTTAGTATTGGTATACTGATCAACAGGAATCTTAACTTCAAACAATGCTGGTAACTCTTTGCTAAAAGCCATGTTTACCAAAAGAAAATTTAGCAGAAGCAAGATTTTAATTTTTTGACTCATATTTTTATTGTAAATGACTAGTAAAACAAAACCTACAGATCCTTACACGAAGGCAGGTGTCAATATTGAAAAAGGTAATGAGCTAGTAGAATCTATTAAAGCAAGTGTAAATGCGACTCATGATCGAAGAGTCCTGGGAGGTATAGGAGGTTTTGCTGGGCTTTTTCAGCTTGGGTCCGGATATAAAAACCCTGTTTTAGTTGGTTGCACTGATGGGGTTGGAACCAAGGTAGCCTTGAGCCAAGCTTACAATAAAACACATCTGACAGGTCAAGATCTGGTTGCTATGTGCGTCAATGACATGGTTACTTGTGGGGCTGAGCCCTTATTTTTCTTGGATTATTTTGCTGCATCAAAACTTGAACCCAAAGTAACAGCAAAAATTGTTAAAGGCATTGCAAATGCATGCAAAAAAAGTAACTGTGCTTTGCTTGGTGGAGAGACAGCTGAAATGCCAGGTCATTATGCAAAAGATAACTTTGACTTAGCTGGATTTTCTGTTGGGGTTGTTGAAAAAACCAACTTAATTGATGGCAAAGGCATAAAACCAGGACATGTATTGTTGGGTATTGAATCAAGCGGCCCTCACTCTAATGGTTACTCTTTAATACGATCTATTCTTAAAAAACATAAAGCACCGGAATCAATCATGCGTGTTCTGCTCAGGCCTACGCATTTATACCCTGCGCCTATTCTAGAACTAATCAAAAAAACCAATGTCAAAGGTATGGCGCATATAACTGGAGGCGGTTTGACAGAAAATATTCCACGAATTCTTAAAAATGGATTAATTGCAGAGATCAATTTATCTTCTTGGAAGTTTCCTAAAGCTTTTCAGTGGTTGCAAGAAAAAGGGAAGATTTCCCAATCAGACATGTTGAGAATATTTAATTGTGGCATTGGGATGGTTTGTGTTTTAGACAAAGCAGATGTTTTGAAAGCAAAGAAGGTTTTATCAAATCATAAACTTCGCAGTTATGAAATTGGATCCATAATCAAAGGCGATCTAAAAGAGCAAATTCAATACCAATAGTCATGAAAAAAATAGTTGTTCTGATTTCAGGTGGTGGTTCAAATCTAGAAGCGATTGCCAAGGCCTGCCAAACAGGAAATATTCCTGCTTCGATTGAGTTGGTCATTTCAAATCAAGATCATGTCAAGGGCCTAGAGCGCGCTAAAAAATTCCATTTAATGAGCAAGGTAATCGAGCATAACAATTTTAATTCCAGAGAAGAATTTGATAAAGCGCTCTTAGAACAGATCCTGCCAATAGAGCCAGACTTGGTTGTGCTTGCAGGATTTATGCGAATTCTATCAAATGGTTTTACCAAAGCCCTTGAGGGAAAATTGATTAATATTCATCCTTCTTTATTACCAGACTATCCTGGGCTAAATACGCACAAACAAGCTATTGAAAATGGAGATTTAATGCACGGCATATCAGTTCATTATGTAAGCAATGAGCTGGATGGAGGCCCAATTATTACTCAGGGCGCCTTGAAGATAGACCCCGTTCAGTCTGAAGCAAAATTGATCAGTCGAATTCATAAAATTGAACATGCTGTCTATCCAAAAGTTATAGCAGATATAATAAAGGGATATATTTCACTGCAGGGAGATCAAGTAAAATTTGAAGCCGAAAGTCACTTTGGCCCAAACCATATGGAGTTCTTTAATGTATAAATATCTTGGAATATTATTTATTTTAATATCTAGCGATCTGACAGCTCAGGAGATTCCTGACTATAGAGGCGAGTATGTTTTTACTAACTCTAGAGTTTCCATGCAGGGAATCAGAGAACTGATTACTCATAATGAAGAAGGCAAAAGAACCATTCAATTTAATGCTAAATTTCCATTAGGAAGAATAAAAATTATTTCAGATTTCTCTGAAACAGACAGCCTCATAACTTCTACTAAATACTATGTAGATGTTAAGTGGACATTGATATCAGATAAGAGGACTTTAACTTTTGATCAAACCTCAGGAACTTTAAACTCAAAAGGAAAGTTTGAATGGAGCCAAGCTTTAATTGAAAATGAAAATGTCTTTGATCCACTAAATGTTCAAATTCAAATCAGAAAAAATGTTATCGCAGGCCTCATGGAGTTCTCATTAATGCTTCCGGATTTAAAAACAGGGGCTATTGAAGCTAACAACTATAAAGTTATCAATAATGGAAATTTTGAAGTTGATGGCACCAACTATTCTTGCATCATCGTAGAAAGAATTAGGCTTCAGGATGATAGAACCACGCGTTACTTTTTAGCGCCAGACTTAGATTACCTAATAATA
>JADHQX010000110.1 GCA_016777745.1 Candidatus Pelagibacterales bacterium | reverse complement strand
GTGGAGTAAGTCGGAACAGTGATTATTTTTCAGTGTATTAATAGTAATAAATTTATTGTATATTATTCTAAAACTATTCGACTGTCACTGATTTTGCCAGATTGCGTGGCTGGTCGACATCCGTGCCTTTTTCAACCGCGGTTAAATAGGCCAAAATCTGCGCAGGAATGGCAAGCAGAATGGGCGCAAGAAGCGGATCAACATCAGGAACGGTGATAAACGCGCTGGCGTAATCAACCTCGGCGGCAGCTCTTGCTTCGGACAAAAGGATAATCTTGCCACCGCGGGCGCTAGCCTCACGAAGATTGCTGCTGGCCTTTGCCATCACCGCATCTGCTGCCAACAAGGCAACAACCGGCAGATCTTCTTCAATCAGCGCAATTGGCCCATGCTTCATTTCACCCGAGGCAAAACCTTCAGCATGTATATAGCTCAGCTCTTTAAGCTTTAACGCTCCTTCCATTGCAAGCGGGTAAAGCGCGCCACGCCCAAGATAAAGCGCCGATTTGGCTTGCGATAGCTGATGTGCGATTGGCCGGATGGCATCAAAAAGGCCAAGGGCTTTGCCAACTAAACCGGGCAAGGCTTGGATGTTGGTATGAATGGCCTCGGCACGCGCCTCTTCAATTTGACCCTTGGCGCGTGCCAACGCCACAGCAAAACACAGCAAAACCGTCAATTGCGCGGTAAAAGCCTTGGTACTGGCAACACCGATTTCCGGCCCTGCCCGCGTTGGCAAAACAGTATCTGCCTCGCGCGCAATCGTACTGCTTGGCACATTGACCAGCCCGATGGTTTGCAGACCACAAGCTGCTGCATGGCGCATGGCCATAAGTGTGTCAAGACTTTCGCCTGATTGCGAAATGGCGATTGCCGTATTATAGGGCGCTGTTGCTGGCTGGCGATAATGAAACTCGGATGCCACTTCACAAGCCACCGGCACCCGCGCCAGCGATTCAACCCAATAGCGGGCAATCTGCGTCGCATAATGGCTGGTTCCGGCTGCCACCATGACAATACCGTCAATAGACCGAAGCGCCTCATCGCTCATCTGCGCGGTTAGGCGGCCATATTCATTTGTCATCGCCGCCAGCGAATGGGCAATGGCATCCGGCTGTTCGTGAATTTCTTTTTCCATATAATGGCGATAACCGCCCTTATCGACTAAGCCCGGGCTTGCCGCCACAATCACTGCCTCACGATTTACTGGCGTGCCATCGGCCTGATAAACCGAAACACTATCGGCGCGAACCAGCGCGTAATCACGATCTTTTAGGTAAACCACTTTTCGCGTTAAATGCGACAACGCAATCGCATCTGACCCGATATAACAAGCGTCATCACCAATGCCCAAAGCCAGCGGCGAGGCATTACGCGCCACAATCAATAAATCAGGATGATCAATCGTCATCACTGCAAAAGCGTAGGCACCGTCAATTTTATTGAGCACCTGATGCGTTGCCGTTGCCGGATCCAGGCCAGCATCAAACGCTTCGACAAACAGATGCGCCAAAACTTCAGAATCAGTATCGCTGGAGAATTGGTGGCCAGCGGCTGAAAGCCGCGCGCGAATAGTGCGGTGGTTTTCGACAATGCCATTGTGCACAATCGCAACCCTGCCCGATGCCACATGGGGATGCGCATTTTCGGTTGAAACACCGCCATGCGTGGCCCAGCGCGTATGACCGATACCAATATCACCAAGCAACGGCGTTTCTCTGAGTGCCAAATCAAGATTTAAAAGCTTGCCAACGGCGCGTTGAAGCGCAATCGCACTATCGTGAATCGTAACAATGCCTGAACTGTCATAACCGCGATATTCAAGACGTTTTAACGCATCAAGAAGCACATCACTACATTGCTTATGTCCAACAGCACCAACAATTCCGCACATCAGATAGCCTCTTTCATCATCTTTAAGCCGATTTTTATGGCCTGACAGCGATCTAACGAAAGCCCAGACTTATCTCAATTGCCGTCGCCTTGAGTATCAGCTTATTTATGGCATTGTAATAGATATATTTTTATTGGAAAGAAAGGCCAGAATGGGGCTTTTTGATGATTTTTCCCAAATTGATCCGAAAAGCAAAATCACATTACGCAAATGTTTGGCATTACGCGGTATTTCCGATTATAAAACTTATATGGAAATTGCCGCCATCATTCTTGCTGCCGGAAAAGGCACGCGCCTTAACTCTGCAGTGCCAAAGCCGCTTCATCATATTGGCGGCAGGCCAATGCTGGCATGGTCGCTAGACGCTGCCAAGGCAGCGGCGGCAAGCCATATTGTAACAGTTCTGCCAGAGGCGTCAGACGCGATCATCGACTGGCTTGACGGTCAAAAAAGCTGTATCCAAAATCCGCCAAAAGGCACCGGCCACGCGGTATTGGCGGCCCGCGATGGCCTAGCCGGTTTTAACGGCATTGCCTTGATCATGTTCGCCGACACTCCATTGATAACGGCGCAAACCTTATCCAGCCTTGCTGCCGCGATTACCGATGGTGCCGATATCGCCGTTTTGGGGTTTGAAACGGCTGATCCCACCGGCTATGGCCGGTTAATCATCAGTGATGATCACAAGCTGAAAAAAATTGTTGAACACCATGATGCCAGCGACATTCAACGCTCCCAAAAATTGGTCAATGGCGGCGTTATGGCAGTACGTTGCCCATTGCTGTTTGATCTTCTGGAAAAGGTTGGTTCAGATAATGCCAAGGGCGAAATCTACCTTACCGATATTGTCTATCATGCCAATGCGCAGGCACTGAACGTCACTTACCGCACCACCGACGAAACCGAAATTGCCGGCGTCAATAGTCGCCAAGATTTGGCTCATATCGAGGCTATCCTGCAAAAGCGGCTTCGCCAAAGCGCGATGGAACAGGGCGTAACCCTGAAAGCCCCTGAAACGGTTTTTCTAAATGCCGATGTCCGTTTTGGCCGTGATGTGATCATTGAACCGCATGTTGTTATTGGAGCTGGCAGCGTGATTGGCGAAGGCTGCATCATTAAATCATTCTCGCATATCGAAGGCGCAACGCTTGGCGCATGCTGTATTATCGGCCCCTATGCAAGACTTCGCCCGGGCACAGATGCCGATGAAGGCGTCAAGATCGGTAATTTTGTCGAAACAAAAAAAGCTGTCATTGGCGCCGGAAGCAAGGCCAATCACCTAACTTATATTGGTGACACAACAATCGGCGTTGGCGCCAACATCGGGGCTGGCACAATTACTTGTAATTATGACGGCTTTGGTAAATTCAAAACCCTGGTCGGTGATGGCGTGTCAATCGGATCAAACACCGCGCTTGTCGCCCCTGTTACAATTGGCGCAGGAGCGATTATTGGCGCTGGCAGTACCATCACCGCTGATGTGCCGTCTAATGCCATCGCGACGACGCGAAGCGCGGTTGATGTTCGTCGTGATGCTGCCACCCGCTACCGCAGTGTTCGCGAACATGACACCAAATAGATAAATTCATCTGACGCCTGCTGGAAATGAGTAACCCTAATGAATATTAACATCGCCAATGCCGCAAGATTGCTTTGCTCACTTCAAGCCAAAAAGGTGCTTGTTCTTGGTGATGTGATGCTTGACCGGTATGTCGATGGTGCCGTGACCCGGATTTCGCCAGAAGCGCCTGTTCCGATTTTAAGTCAAAGCCGTGTTCATCAAATGCCGGGCGGAGCCGCAAATGTGGCCTGTAATATGGCACAGATGGGGCTGAATGTGCATTTGATTGGCGTTTGCGGCGATGATGACACTGGAAAATCATTGCATGAAGAATTGGCAAAGCTTCCCGCCATCCGCTTTGATCCTGTTACCATCACCGGCAGGCCAACAGGCCTGAAAACGCGTTTTCGGACTGGTAGCCAACAAATTTTACGCGTTGATGATGAGGTCACTAGCGATATAGACGCGGCCACCGCCGAACAATTTTCCAAATATGCCTTGCCCGCAATTCAAGACGCCAGTCTGGTGGTGCTGTCTGATTATGCAAAAGGCACCTTACCACTCGTGCTTCTGAAAAAAATCATTGCCCATGCCAAAGCCAAAGGTAAAATGATCATCGCCGATCCAAAACGTGCCGATATATCGGCCTATTCCAATGTCGATCTGCTAACACCAAATCTGGCAGAATTGCAAAAAACCACTGATCAGATATTGAGTTCAATTGATGAGGTTGGCCAGTCAGCAACCGCGCTTGCCAAAAAATTTGGCATTGGCAGCATTTTAACCACCATGAGCGCACGCGGTATGATGCTTAGTAAGGCTGATGGCACCCAATTCCACGATCCAGCAAGCGCACGCGATATTTTCGATGTATCTGGTGCTGGCGATACTGTGCTGGCGATGATTGCTGGCTCATTGGTTGCTGGTGCTGATTTAGAAGATGCTGTCCAGCTGGCCAATCACGCTGCCGGAGTTGCTGTCGGCAAATCGGGAACCGCAATTGTTGCACCAGGTGAAGTTTTGGCGCATTTAGCAGGCACGCCACCGCCAACTGATTGGCCAAGCATTGCCATTCAATGCACCAATTGGCGCGCTGCTGGTCAAAAAATCGCGTTTGCCAATGGTTGTTTTGATTTGTTGCATCCAGGACATATCCATCTTTTAAAGGAAGCGGCACACAGTGCTGACAAGCTGGTCGTTGGATTGAATGGAGACGCGTCTGTGAGGCGCTTAAAGGGCGCTGGACGCCCAGCTCAATCAGCCGAACTGCGGAGCGCCGTTCTGGCTGCACTGCCCTTTGTCGATGCCGTAGCGGTGTTTGATGAGGACATACCGTTTAACCTTATTGCAACCTTGCAGCCTGATATTATCGTAAAAGGCGGCGATTATACTGCCGATCAGGTCGTTGGCGCCGATATTGTGGCGGCACGAGGTGGTCAGGTGCTGATTATCTCGACCCTTGATGCTCATGCGACAAGCAAGCTGATTACAAGCTAACCTATACAAAACGGTGCGTTCCGCCATCAGCGAAATACACCGCCTTATAGTCAGATATTATGGCTAGTTGATTTTTTGACTTTCCCAATGCGGCACATCTTTGCCTTCAAGAACCGCCTCGAATGACCGTAGACGTTTATAAATCGAAATCAACTCAACAATTGTTGACCAGCTGCGGACCAGAAATTGCAG
>JADHQX010000009.1 GCA_016777745.1 Candidatus Pelagibacterales bacterium | reverse complement strand
TGGGACCCCTTTATATAATTTCCGGGGGGTACGGGTAGGGGTGAACTTTCTAGTTTGAACTTTGGTCGGGACCCCTCTTACTTTTTCCGGCGAAGCCGAAGATGATCGGGTCCGGGTAAACAGCGTTTTAAGATAGCAAACAAAGCAAGTAGTCTAATATGAATCCCCCTGTCGTTATGGTGCCGTAATAGGACTCGAAGAGCAAGAAAAGGACTCTTCTGTTTATCCTAATGCTATATACAGAATAAACCCTTTAACCATTTGTTTACATGGTCCTGTAATTTACTGATTTTCATCCATTTATTTTGTCTATTTTAATGAGGAAAACCAACGCTTTTTTAAGGGTATAATCAATCAAATAGTTAAAAAGACACTGTTTTTTGGCTTATAGCAAAGTGTTCTGGTGGTATATAATGGGTATATACTGTGATCTATTTATTTTGTTGTCTAATTTTTGAGTGTGGATGGTGCCCCCAAGCTGACTCGAACAGCTGACCTATTGATTACAAATCAATTGCTCTACCAACTGAGCTATAGGGGCGTAAGCAGAAATTAACATTTTTTTCAAATATCGCAACAAAAGTAATATAAATTTAATTTATTTAGTATTTAGATAAAAAAATGTAATTGCAGCTGCATTAGAAACATTAAGGCTTTCTAAATTTTTATTTATTCCAATCTTAAATACTTCATCACATAAATTCTTTGTAATATTTCTCATGCCATCAGCCTCTGATCCAAGTACTAGAGCAGTTTTTTTAGGAAAATCTATTTGATTAATCATCTTATCTGAACTGCCATCTAAACCATATACCCAGAATTGATTTTCTTGTAAAATTTTGATTGCTGAAGATATATTGGTAACTGTTGTAAAGGGAATTTTATCTAATCCTCCTGCTGCCGTTTTTGCAATAAAATCATTTTCGGAAACAGACTTACTATCTGTAAGAATTATAGCATCAATACCTAGTCCATAAGCTGATCTAAATATTGCGCCAACATTTTGTGAATCTTCTAGTTGATCTAGGATTGCCACAGTTGATTTTTCGGTATCTAAGAAATCGTTAATAAAATCTTGTAATTTTAACTGAGGTAATTTTTCAACGTTCAAAGCAATACCTTGATGATTCACTTTATGGTCAAAAAGCTTCTCAATTTCATTTTTTTCTTTAATTGCAGGGGTTAGAGCTTTTGGAAGAAGAAAATCTGGCTCTTTATCTAATTTTTTCTTGGCCCCCTCATCTACAACAAGACGATATTTAATTCGATTTTCATTTTTTAAAGCTGCAATGACTGCGTGGTAACCATAAATCCAGTGATCCTGGTTTTTCCTTGATTTTGACTTATTTTTTGATCTATTTTTCATTTACTTGATTGTTATAAATTAGTTTTTCATTTCTGTGTAATAGTTATTGATAAACCTGTTTTTTTTACATATAAGACACCACTTAAGGCCTAATAATTCAGATAATTATTAGACCTTATCTTGGGATATTTTTTTAGATAAAGAAACATTTTGTTTTTAAGCCTTTTAAAATATTAAGAATTACCTCGGGAGGGGTGCCCGAGTGGTTAAAGGGGACGGGCTGTAAACCCGTTAGCTATGCTTACGTTGGTTCAAATCCAACCCCCTCCACCATTTAAGGTGCCTATAAAGGTAAGTAGATGGAATGTGCGGGTGTAGCTTAGTGGTAAAGCTCCAGATTTCCAATCTGATTACGAGAGTTCGATTCTCTTCACCCGCTCCAAGAAAGAGAAACGAAAAAAGAGTAAAGAAAAAAGTAAAAAAAGAATTATAAAATAATAAACTTTGTTTTAATTTGAGAGGAACAAAAAAAATGGCTAAAGAAAAATTTGATCGTAGTAAACCCCATTGTAACGTTGGAACTATTGGACACGTTGACCATGGCAAGACTACTTTAACAGCAGCAATTACAAAAGTATTAGCTGAAGCAGGCGGTGCTGAATTTACATCGTATGCTGATATTGATAAAGCTCCTGAAGAAAGAGCTAGAGGAATTACTATTTCAACAGCACACGTTGAGTATGAAACTGCAAACAGACACTATGCACACGTTGACTGTCCAGGACACGCCGATTATGTAAAAAACATGATTACGGGTGCCGCTCAAATGGATGGTGCAATTTTAGTTGTTAATGGTGCTGATGGACCTATGCCCCAAACAAGAGAGCATATCCTTCTTGCAAGACAAGTTGGTGTTCCAGCAATTGTTGTTTATTTGAATAAAATGGACCAAGCAGATGCTGAACTAGTTGAGCTAGTTGAAGTAGAAATCAGAGAAATGCTAAATGAATATGGCTTTCCTGGTGATGATACTCCAATTGTCAAAGGTTCTGCTTTAGCTGCTATTGAAGATGGCGATGCTGCTTTAGGAAAAGATTCAATAAACGCATTAATGGAAGCCGTTGATACATTTATTCCTCAACCTAAAAGAGATATGGATAAGCCGTTCTTAATGCCAGTTGAGGATGTATTCTCAATATCTGGTCGTGGAACTGTTGTTACTGGAAGAATTGAAACAGGTATCGTTAAGGTCGGCGAAGAAATTGAAATCGTTGGTATTAAAGATACTATCAAAACTACATGTACAGGTGTTGAAATGTTTAGAAAGCTTCTTGATGAAGGGCAAGCTGGAGATAACATTGGTGCACTTTTAAGAGGTGTAGAGCGTGAACAGGTTGAAAGAGGACAAGTACTTGCTCATCCTGGAACCATTACTCCACACACTAAATTTAAATGTGAAGCTTACGTTCTTAAAAAAGAAGAGGGCGGAAGACACACTCCATTCTTCACTAACTATAGACCACAGTTTTACTTCAGAACTACTGATGTAACTGGTGTTTGTTCGTTACCTGAAGGTACAGAAATGGTGATGCCTGGTGATAATATTTCAATGGAAGTTGAAATGATTGCACCGATTGCTATGGATAAAGGTGTACGTTTTGCAATTAGAGAAGGCGGTCGAACTGTTGGTTCGGGTGTTGTTACAGAAATAGTTGCATAAAATTGGAGGAGTGTAGCTCAATTGGTAGAGCACCGGTCTCCAAAACCGGGGGTTGGAGGTTCGAGTCCTCTCACTCCTGCCAGGAAAGTGAACAAGTTAAAAAATAATGAATCCTATTAAATTCATACAAGAAGTAAGAAAAGAAGGTAGCAAGGTCACTTGGCCTACTACTCGAGAGACTCTTACAGGAGCAGTTATGGTATTAATCATAACTACTTTCGCAGCTATATTTTTTTTAATAGTAGACCAAATCTTTTCTTTTGGTTTAAACAATATTATTGAGTGGAGTTTATAAATGTCTCATAAGTGGTATATAGCTCAAGCTTATTCAGGCTATGAAAAAAAAGTTGCTGCTTCAATAATGGAAAAAGTTAAACTAAAAGAGCTTGATGACTCATTTGATAAGATAGTAGTTCCCACGGAAGAAGTTGTTGAAGTAAAAAATGGTAAAAAAAGAAATGCGGAACGAAAATTTTTCCCTGGCTACATTTTAATTAAAATGATTATGAATGATGAGACGTATCACTTGGTAAAAGGTTTACCAAAAGTTTCAGGTTTTCTTGGTCACGTTCAAGGAAAACCTTCACCAGTACCTGAAGCTGAGATTAATAAAATTCTCTCAGATATTGAAGAGGGTATTGCTCAACCTAAACCGTCTATAACTTTTGATGTTGGCGAACAAGTAAGAGTAACCGATGGTCCATTTGCTTCATTTACTGGATTAATAGAAGAAATTGACGAAGAAAGATCAAGAATTAAAGTTTCAGTTTCTATTTTTGGTAGATCAACACCAGTAGAACTTGAATATACACAAGTAGAGAAAGAGTAAGATATGGCTAAAGAAATAGAAGGATATTTAAAATTACAAATTCCAGCAGGTCAAGCTAATCCGGCGCCACCTATTGGACCAGCATTGGGACAACGTGGTATTAATATCATGGACTTTTGTAAGACATTTAACGATAAATCTAAAGGTGAACAGCCAGGAGTTGTTCTGCCTGTAGTAGTGACTTACTTTAAAGATAAGAGTTTTGAGATGGAAATTAAGATGCCACCTGCATCTTATTTCATAAAAGAAGCAATAAATATTAAAAAAGGTTCAAAAGAACCTGGCCGAGAGAGTGCGGGTTCAATTTCTATGGCTAAATGTAGAGAAATCGCTGAAAAAAAATTAAAAGATTTAAACGCTAATACAGTTGACCAAGGTATGAAAATTATTATAGGTTCTGCCAGATCAATGGGAATAGAAGTAACGGATTAGATTAATGAAAAAACGTATTACAAAAATATACTCTGAATTCGATAAAGCTAAACTTTACTCATTAGAAGATGGAGTAGACATAGCTATGAAGTCATCTACAGCTAAATTTAACGAAACTATTGATATTGCAATTAATGTAAATGTTGATCCTAAAAAAGGTGAGCAAAATGTTAGAGGTAAAATTCAGTTACCAAAAAGTTTAGGTAAAGTTATTAAGGTTTGTGTATTTGCTAATGCTGATAAACAAGAAGAAGCTAAGGAAGCGGGAGCAGATTTAGTTGGTGGAGATGAATTAGTTGAAAAAGTTAAAGCTGGCTTTACTGATTTTGATAGATGTATTTCAACTCCTGACATGATGGCTAAAGTTGGAAAGCTTGGACAAGTTCTTGGCCCAAGAGGACTTATGCCAAATCCAAAACTTGGTACTGTAACAGCTAATGTTAAAAAAGCAGTTGAAGATGCTAAAGCTGGTGAGCTTGAATATAAAACTAACGGTATAGTTATTCACTCAGGTGTAGGTAAATCAAAATTTAATAAAGCTGAGTTAGTTTCAAATATTAAATTCTTTGTAGAAACTATTTCAAAAGATAGACCTGCAGGAATAAAAGGTGATTTTATTAAAGGCGTTTCTATTAGCCCAACAATGGGACCTGGAATAAAATTAGATTTAGGAAGTTTAAGTATATAAAATAATGAATAGACAAGAAAAAACAAATTTTGTTGAAAATATTAAATCTATAATTAGCGAGAATGATCTAATTTTGGTCTTTCATTATAGAGGTATGTCAGTAAATGAGATCAGTGAATTAAGAGTAAAATCATTTGAAACTGGAGCCAATATTAAGGTTACAAATAATCGATTAATTAAGATTGCACTGGACGGTTCAGAAAAATCAGCAATGTCAGAGTTTTTTGATGGTCCTACTGCGATAGCTTATTCAAATGATCCAGTTGAATTAACTAAGCTAATAGCCAATTTCTCTAAGGCAAATGAGAAACTTTCCATAATTGGCGGCATAATGAATAAAGAGATATTAACTGTTGAAAAAATCTTAGAATTATCTAAATTGCCATCACTCGACGAGACAAGAGCAAAATTAATAGGATTATTGAACGCTCCAGCGCAAAGAATTACAGGATTAGTTGCTGCACCTGCTGGAAAAGTAGCAAACGTAATAAATGCATTTAGTAAAAGTAATTAGATCTTAAGAAAGGGAACTAAAAAATGGCCGACCTAGAACAAATCGTTGATCAACTATCAGGATTAACTGTAATTGAAGCAGCAGAATTATCAAAATTATTAGAAGAAAAATGGGGTGTTTCAGCAGCAGCACCAGTTGCAGCAGCAGCAGCACCAGTAGCGGGAGGCGAAGCCGCTGAAGAAAAATCAGAGTTCACTGTTGTATTAGCAGCAGCTGGAGATAAAAAAATTAATGTTATCAAGGAAGTTAGAACTATAACTGGTTTAGGACTTAAGGAAGCTAAAGACTTAGTTGAAGGCGCTCCTAAAGAAGTAAAAGCTGGTATATCTAAAGACGAAGCAGATGCGATGAAAGCTCAACTTGAAGCAGCTGGCGCGACTGTAGAACTTAAGTAATTTTTTAAAAATTTTTTATAGCAACTAATCATTTTATGATTGGTTGTGATTGGATACGAGTATTTATTGATGGTTAATTCATTATCTTTTACTGAACGTAAACGAGTCCGAAAAAACTTTGGGTCTCTTAAGGAAGTTACGACATTTCCAAACTTAATTGAAATACAAAAAAAATCTTATGCAAGCTTTCTACTTGAAGGGCATAAACCATCTGAAAGACCTGACAAGGGTCTCCAAAAAGTCTTTAAAAGTGTATTTCCATTAGAAGATTTTTCAGGTTCAGCTCACGTTGAATTTATAGAATATGATTTTGATCAGCCTAAATTTGATGTTGACGAGTGCAGACAAAGAGACAAATCATATGCTGCACCTCTTAAGATTAAACTTCGATTGATTGTTTTTGATATTGATGAAGAAACCGAGTCTCGAACTGTAAAAGATATTAAAGAACAAGAAATCTACTTATGTGACTTACCCCTAATGACAGACAGAGGTACATTTATTACCAATGGAACTGAACGTGTTATAGTAAGTCAAATGCACAGAAGTCCAGGTGTATTTTTCGATCATGACAAAGGTAAAACACATTCAAGTGGCAAGCTATTATTTGGAGCTAGAGTAATACCTTATCGTGGTTCTTGGTTAGATATTGAATTTGATCATAAAGACATTCTTTATACTAGGATTGATAGAAAAAAGAAAATTCACATCACTACATTCTTAATGGCGATGGGAATTGATAGAGACGATATTTTAGGAATGTTTTATGAGTTAATAAATTGTAAAAAATCATCTAAATCAGAAAATTGGGAAATCCCATTTGATCCAAAAAATATCAAGGTTTCTAAATTACAAGAAGATCTAATTGATGCCTCTACTAACAAAGTAGCCATTAAACAAGGCACAAAAATTAACCCTGCAATTGCAGCTAAATTAGCTAAAGATGGTTTGAAAAATATATTATTAATACCGGATAACCTAATAGGCAAGTATCTTGCTGAAGACATAATCAATGATAAATCTGGTGAAGTATATTTTGAAGCTTCTGATGAAATTACACCAGAGGTGCTAGAAAAAATTAACGAACTAGGTTTAAAAAATATTCAAGTATTGAATGTAGATGGAATAAACGTCGGTGCATTTATTAGAGACACTTTACGTCTTGATAAAAATTTAACACCAGAAGATGCTGTTGTCGAAATTTATAAAGTATTAAGACCTGGTGAACCGCCAAACATTGAAGCTGCTTTTGAAGTTTTTAACTCATTATTTTTTAAGACTGATAAGTATGACTTATCTGATGTTGGTCGTGTTAAGATGAACTTTCGATTAAACTTAGAGTGCCCTGATGACGTAACTGTATTACGAAGCGAAGACGTTATTGCAGTTATTAAAACTGTAATTGACTTAAGAACAGGTAAAGGTGAAATTGACGATATTGATCATTTAGGAAACAGAAGAGTTAGATCGGTTGGTGAATTAACTGAAAATGTTTTCCGAATGGGATTAATTAGAATGGAACGTTCTATTAAAGAACGTATGAATTCACTTGAAGTAGATGCAGTTACCCCTCAAGATATTATTAACGCAAAGCCACTAGTGGCATCGCTTAAAGAATTTTTTGGAACATCACAACTTTCACAATTCATGGACCAAACAAATCCTCTAGCTGAAATTACACACAAAAGAAGACTATCAGCATTAGGACCAGGTGGCTTAAGTAGAGAGCGCGCTGGATTTGAAGTAAGAGACGTACACCCAACACACTATGGAAGAATATGTCCTATTGAAACTCCTGAGGGTCCAAATATTGGACTAATAAATAGTTTGGCGTCACATGCCAAGGTAAATAAATATGGCTTTATTGAGAGCCCTTACAGAAAAGTTATTGATGGCAAAGTAAGTAATCAAATTGATTATCTTTCTGCAATGGAAGAATCTCAATTTACTATTGCTCAAGCAAATACTGAGATTAGTGACAAAGGTGATTTCTTAACAAAATTAATTTCCTCAAGAAGAGATAGTGATTTTGTTATGACGGGACCTAGTGAGATTGACTATATGGATGTTTCTCCAAAACAAGTTGTTTCTTGTGCAGCATCTTTAATACCATTTTTAGAAAATGATGATGCCAATAGAGCCTTAATGGGATCAAACATGATGAGACAAGCAGTACCTTTAATACAAGCTGAATCACCTTTAGTTGGTACAGGTGTCGAACAAAAAGTTGCAATTGATTCTGGTGTAACAATTATTGGAAAAAGAGAAGGTATTGTAGATAAGATTGATGGTAAGAGAATTGTAGTAAGGGTAACAGAAGATATTAGCTCAGAAGAGTCTGGTGTTGACATCTACACACTGCAGAAATTTCAAAGATCTAACCAAAGTACATGTATTAATCAACGTCCATTAGTAAAAGTTGGAGATAAAGTTAAACCAGGTGATATTATTGCTGACGGTCAATCAACTCATCTTGGTGAGCTTGGTCTAGGTAGAAATGTAGTTGTGGCCTTTATGCCATGGCGTGGTTATAATTTTGAGGACTCTATTTTAATTTCTGAAAAAATAGTTCAAGAAGATAAGTTTACATCAATTCATATTGATGATTTTGAAGTAATGTCCAGAGATACCAAGCTTGGTGCTGAAGAAATTACAAGAGACATACCTAATGTTGGAGATGAAATGCTAAGTAACCTTGATGAGGCGGGAATTGTATATGTTGGCGCAGAAGTACATCCAGGTGATATCTTGGTTGGTAAAGTGACTCCAAAAGGTGAGAGTCCCGTTACTCCAGAGGAAAAATTACTCAGAGCTATTTTTGGTGAAAAAGCTACAGATGTTAAAGATACATCTTTACGACTGCCTCCAGGTTCTAGTGGCACAATCGTAGATGTTAAAGTATTCAACCGTTATGGTATTGAAAAAGATGATAGAGCACTTGCTATTGAAAGGGATGAAATAGAAAAATTAGCAAATGATAGAGAAGCAGAACTTGGTATTCTTAATAGAAATACAAAAGAAAGACTTTCAGTTTTAATTGGTGAAAAAAATATTCCCTCATCTGATTCTGGTGAAATTAATTTAGCAGATTTGTGGAAAATAGAATTATCTAATAAAAACGATAAAGAGCAATTTGATAACTTGAAGAAACAATATGATACAGCAAGAGCTGCTATTCAAAAAGTTTTCGACAATAAAGTTAATAAAGTTCAAAGAGGTGACGAGCTTCTTCCAGGTGTTATGAAAATGGTTAAAGTTTTTGTAGCTGTTAAAAGAAAACTGCAACCAGGTGATAAAATGGCTGGTAGACATGGAAACAAAGGTGTTATCAGTAAAATTAACCCAGTTGAAGATATGCCTTATTTAGCTGATGGAAGAACTGTAGACATTGTTTTAAATCCACTGGGTGTTCCAAGTCGTATGAATGTAGGTCAAATACTTGAAACTCATTTAGGTTGGGCTTGTGCAGGTATTGGAGACATGATCAATAAATCACTCAAACAATACAAGCAAAATAATGACATGAACTTGATTGATGATAGCTTAAAAATTGTTTATGGAGAAAAACAATTTTCTGAAGATATTGCCTCACTTAATAAATCAGAAAAAATTGAATTAGCTGGAAATTTGACATCAGGTGTGCCGATTAAGACACCAGTGTTTGATGGTGCCAGTGAATCAGAAATTTCTGCAATGCTTAAGCAAGCAGGCTTTAATGAGAGTGGTCAGTCAGATTTATGGGATGGAATATCAGGAGATAAATTCGAACGTCAAGTGACAGTTGGAATAATATATATGTTAAAACTCCACCACCTTGTAGATGATAAAATTCATGCAAGATCAATTGGTCCTTATAGTTTAGTAACTCAGCAACCATTAGGTGGTAAAGCACAGTTTGGTGGACAGAGATTTGGTGAGATGGAAGTTTGGGCACTTGAAGCTTATGGTGCCGCATATACTTTACAAGAAATTCTTACAGTTAAATCCGATGATGTAGCCGGTAGAACAAAAGTATATGAAACAATTATTAGGGGTGAGGACGTATTCCAATCAGGAACACCTGAATCATTTAATGTACTAATAAAGGAAATAAGAGCGCTTGGATTAAACATCGAACTATCAAATACAAACTAGGAATAAAAAAGCTATGTCACAGTCAATAATGAATATTTTTAACCCTGCTGCATCTCGTAGTGACTTTAATCAGGTTAGAATTTCAATTGCTAGTCCAGAAAGAATTTTATCATGGTCTTATGGTGAAATTAAAAAGCCTGAAACTATAAATTATAGAACTTTTAAACCAGAGAGAGATGGACTATTTTGTTCAAGAATTTTTGGTCCCATAAAAGACTATGAGTGTTTATGTGGCAAATATAAGAGAATGAAATTTAAGGGTATCATATGTGAAAAGTGTGGTGTTGAAGTTACAAAAAAAGATGTTAGGCGTGAACGAATGGGTCACATTAAACTAGCTGCTCCCGTTGCACATATTTGGTTCTTAAAATCTCTACCAAGTAGAATAGCTTTAATGGTTGATATGAAGCTAAAAGATCTTGAAAAAGTTCTTTATTTTGAACAATTCATGGTTACAGAGCCTGGCTTAACTTCGTTAGAGCAAAATCAACTTTTAGATGAAAATGAGTTAGAAAAAGCAAAAGAAGAGTGGGGTGAAGACGCCTTTACTGCTGGCATTGGGGCTGAAGCAGTAAGAAAAGTACTAGAGAAAATTGAGCTAGAAGAAGTTGCCGCTCAATTAAGAACAAAACTTGAAAATACTAAAGCGGTAGCACTCTCAGAAAAATTATTAAAAAGAATTAAACTTTATGAAGCCTTCATATCTTCTGGCAATAGACCAGAATGGATGATTTTAACTGTAATTCCAGTTATACCGCCTGAATTAAGACCACTAGTTCCTCTTGATGGCGGTAGATTTGCTTCTTCAGATTTAAACGATTTATATAGAAGAGTTATAAATCGTAATAACAGATTAGCACGCTTAATAGAACTTAGAGCTCCTGACATTATTATCAGAAATGAAAAGAGAATGCTTCAAGAATCAGTTGATGCATTATTTGATAATGGAAGAAGAGGTAGAGTAATTACTGGTACGAATAAGAGACCACTAAAATCTTTAGCTGAAATGTTAAAAGGTAAACAAGGAAGATTTAGACAGAATCTACTGGGTAAAAGAGTAGATTATTCCGGTCGTTCTGTAATTGTGGTTGGTCCAGAACTAAAGTTACATCAATGTGGACTTCCTAAAAAGATGGCACTTGAACTGTTTAAACCTTTCATTTACGCAAGATTAGAATCTCTTGGTTTAGCTACGACACTAAAACAAGCTAAAAAACTTGTTGAAAATGAACGTCCTGAAGTTTGGGATGTATTAGATAGAGTTATTAGAGAACATCCAATTATTCTTAATAGAGCTCCAACACTTCACAGATTAGGTGTTCAAGCCTTTGAACCTTTATTGATTGACGGTAAAGCAATTCAGCTACATCCATTAGTTTGTACTGCATTTAATGCTGACTTTGATGGTGACCAAATGGCTGTTCATGTTCCTTTAAGTCTTGAAGCACAATTAGAAGCAAGGGTATTGATGATGTCAACTAACAACATCTTAAACCCAGCTAATGGTAAACCTGTAATTGTTCCTAGTCAGGACATTGTTTTAGGAATCTATTATTTAACACAAGAAAAAAATAATGAGCCAGGAGAAGGTTCAATTTTTAAAGACATAAATGAGATTGAACAGGCATTAGAAAATAAAGCTATAACTCTTCACTCAAAGATTACATCTCGTATCACAATAACAAACGACGATGGAATAGAAGAAATTAAAAGAATGGATTCTACAGCTGGAAGATTTATTATGTGGAATTTACTTCCTAAAAATAAAGATTTAAAATTTTCTCTAGTAAATAGAATATTAGCAAAAAAAGAAATGTCAGAGTTAATTGATGTTGTTTACAGATATTGCGGTCAAAAAGATACGGTCTTATTTGCCGATGCCATAAAAGAACTTGGCTTTTATCATGCATATAAAGCAGGAATATCTTTTGGTAAGGACGATATGATTATACCTGATTCAAAAGAAGGTTTAATAAATGAAACCTCTGAACAAATCGAAAAATTTGAAAAACAATATAATGATGGATTAATTACAAGCAGAGAAAAATATAACAAAGTGATTGATACTTGGGCTAAGTGCACAGATAGAGTTGCTCAAGAAATGATGAATGAAATTTCATCAGTAAAAGTTGATCCTATTACTAAACGTGAACTACCTATTAACTCAATCTACATGATGGCAAATTCTGGTGCTCGTGGTTCAGCTGCGCAAATGAAGCAGCTTGCTGGAATGCGTGGTTTAATGGCAAAACCTTCAGGTGACATTATCGAAACTCCGATTATTTCAAATTTTAAAGAAGGTTTGAATGTACTTGAATATTTCAATTCAACTCACGGAGCCAGAAAAGGCTTAGCGGATACAGCGCTTAAAACTGCTAACTCTGGATATTTAACAAGAAGACTTTGTGACGTAGCTCAAGATGCAAGTATTACTATAGAGGACTGCAATACTAATATCGGTGTTAGAGTTAGTGATGTTGTCGAGGGTGGCGAAGTAATTGTTTCAATTTCTGAGAGAGTTTTAGGTAGGTTTGCCCAAGAGGATATTAAACACCCTATTACTGAAGAATTAATTGTTGCTAAAGGAAATTATATTGAAGAGGTAATTGCAGATCAGATTGAAGAATCTGGAATCCAAAATGTTTATATTAGATCTGCACTTACATGTGAGTCTAAACGTGGACTTTGTGTTAAGTGTTACGGAAGAGATCTAGCTCGTGGCTTCTTAGTGAATTTGGGTGAAACTGTTGGTATGATTGCAGCGCAATCAATTGGTGAGCCCGGTACTCAGCTAACAATGAGAACTTTCCACATTGGTGGAACTGCGCAAATAAATGATCAATCATTTGTTGAAGTTAACTGTGAGGGGATATTTAAAATACTAAACAAAAATACCGTTGAAGACTCTAAGGGTGACTTAATTGTTATGGGTAGAAACTGTCAATTGGCAATTCAAGATAAATCTGGAAAAGAATTAGCAAACTATAAAGTTCCTTATGGTACAAGAATTCTCGTAAAAGAAGATTCTAATGTATCTCATGGTACTAAGATTTGTGAATGGGATCCATTTACTAATCCTGTAATTTCTGAAAAAACTGGAACTGCAAATTATGTTGATTTACAATCAGGTATATCTTTAACAGATGAAACTGATGAAAAAACAGGTCTTACAAATATGAAAGTTAAGGATTGGAAAGCCAACCCTAAAGGTGTTGACTTAAAACCTAGAATTACATTAAGAGACAAAAGTGGTGAAGTTATAATGTTAGCAAATGGTACTGAGGCAAGGTATTTTCTTCCACCAGAATCTCTTTTATCTATAGCTGATGGTGCTGAAGTTCACGCAGGTGATATTTTAGCAAGAACACCCCAAGCAGCATCTAAAACCAAAGATATTACAGGTGGATTGCCAAGAGTTGCTGAGTTATTTGAGGCGAGAAAACCAAAAGATTTTGCAGTTATAGCTGAAAATTCTGGATATATATCTTTTGGAAAAGATATGCGTGGAAAACAAAAAGTTATTGTAACACCAGAAGATGAACATGAAGAGCCTAAGGAATATTTAATACCTAAAGGTAAGCAAGTTGCTTATCAAGAAGGTGAAAAAATTGAAAAAGGTGATTACTTACTAGATGGTAATCCTGATCCACATGATATTTTAGAAATTCTAGGAATTGAACCTTTAGCAAATTACTTAATCAATGAAGTGCAAGAAGTATATAGACTTCAAGGTGTTCAAATAAATGATAAACATATTGAAGTACTTTGTAGACAGATGCTTAAAAAAGTTAAGGTTGTTAGTTCGGGTGACAGTAGCTTTATTGCAAATGAAGAAATTGAAAGAGTTGATTATTTAACTGAAAATGAGGAATTGGCATCTCAAGGAAAAGAATTAGCGGTAGCAAAACCAATTCTTCTAGGTATTACTAAAGCCTCACTATCAACTAAATCATTTATTTCAGCCGCATCATTCCAAGAAACCACTAGGATTCTTACTGATGCAGCAATTAAGGGTAAAGTAGATACGCTTCAAGGCCTTAAAGAAAATGTAATTGTTGGAAGATTAATTCCTGCTGGAACTGGTAGAGTCTTTAAGCAGCTAGAAAAAAGGGCTAAAAACCTTGATAATACTGCAAAAGAGGAAATGGCTGCCATGAGAGCAAAAAGAGAGCTGGAAACGGCAGAAATTCAACAAAATATAGAATAATTTATGTTGACCTTGGTCGTGCAATAAGTATTATGCGCTCACCTTAATAGAAGTATCGTAGTTAAGTCTAAACGCTTCTTTTAAAACAAAGAATTTAAAACTGTTAACTATTTTTCAAGTTAGAAAACTTGAAGTGGAGAAATATGTATGCCGACTATTAGTCAGCTAGTTAGAAAACCAAGAACTAAAGTTCTTAAAAAAAGTAAGGTACCTGCTTTAAAAGCTAACCCACAAAAACGTGGTGTGTGTACTCGTGTTTATACAACAACTCCAAAAAAACCTAACTCAGCACTGAGAAAAGTTGCACGTGTGAGACTTACAAATGGTTTTGAAGTTACAAGTTATATTGGTGGTGAAGGCCACAACCTACAAGAACACTCTGTAATTTTAATTCGTGGTGGTCGTGTTAAGGATTTACCTGGTGTTAGATATCACACTGTCCGTGGCGTGTTAGACACACAAGGAGTTTCTGATAGAAAACAACGAAGATCGCACTATGGTGCAAAGAAACCAAAGAAATAAATAAATATTATGTCACGTAGAAGAAAAGCACAAATTAGACAAGTTTTACCAGACCCAGTTTATAACAGTCTTGTTCTTTCTAAATTCATTAATGCAATTATGATTGGTGGCGAAAAATCAACTGCAGAAAAAATTATTGACCAAGCTTTTACTTCTATTCAATCTAAAGGCACTGATGCTGCTATTGAAGTTTTTAATAAAGCTATAGAAAATGTGAAACCAGCTCTTGAAGTAAGATCAAGACGTGTTGGCGGTGCAACATACCAAGTTCCTCAAGAAGTAAAATCTAATCGTGGACAAGCCTTAGCTATCAGATGGATTGTAAAGGCGGCAAGAAGCAGAAAAGAAAGAAGTATGATTGATAAACTATCGTCTGAACTTCTTGACGCGGCAAATAACCGTGGCTCTGCAATTAAAAAACGTGAAGATACTCATAAAATGGCTGAAGCAAATAAAGCATTTGCTCACTTTAGGTGGTAATCAAATGACACGTGAAGTTTCTCTAAATAAATACAGAAATATAGGCATCATGGCCCATATTGATGCAGGTAAAACTACCACTACAGAGAGAATATTATATTACACAGGTAAAAGTCATAAAATTGGAGAAGTTCACGACGGTGCTGCAACTATGGACTGGATGGAACAAGAACAAGAAAGAGGAATAACTATAACTTCTGCAGCTACTACTTGTTTTTGGAATGATCATAGAATTAATATTATCGATACACCAGGTCACGTTGATTTTACTATTGAAGTTGAAAGATCTTTAAGAGTGCTTGACGGTGCTGTAGCTGTATTTGATGGTGTTGCAGGTGTTGAGCCTCAAACCGAAACTGTTTGGAGACAAGCCAACAGATACAACGTTCCTAGAATGTGTTTTATCAATAAAATGGATAGAACAGGTGCTGATTGGCATAAATGCTTGGCAATGATTAAAGACAGACTTCAATGCAATGCTTTAGTTATTCAACTGCCATGGGGAAGCGAATCAAATTTAAAAGGTGTAATAGATTTAGTTAAAAATAAAGGAATTTTATGGGACAATGAAGACCTTGGTGCGAATTTCTCATATGTTGACATTCCAGATGAATTAAAAGAAGAAGCTAAAAAATTTAGAATGGAAATGGTTGAAATGGCTGTTGAACAAGATGAAGCTGTTTTAGAAAAATATTTAGATGGTGAAGAACCTGATGAAGAAACATTAATTAGATGTATAAGAAAAGGAACTATCGATTTTAAATTTGTTCCAATCTTAACAGGTAGCGCTTTTAAAAATAAAGGTGTTCAACCACTACTTGATGCTGTTGTTAATTTTATGCCTGACCCTAGTGAAGTTCAAGCGGCCACTGGAACACTCAAAGATAGCGAAGATGAAATTACTAGAGATGCATCTGATAGTGAGTCTTTCTCAGCACTTGCTTTTAAAGTTGCAACTGATCCTTTTGTAGGAACATTAACTTTTGTTAGAATATATTCAGGAAAACTAGAAACTAGTTCAACTGTACTTAATTCGGTAAAAGAAAATAAAGAAAAAATTGGTAGAATGTTATTGATGCACGCAAATGATCGTGAAGATATTAAAGTTGCTTATGCTGGAGATATTGTTGCTGTAGCTGGTTTAAAAAATACTTTTACGGGTGAAACACTTTGCGATCCTTTAAAACCAATTGTTTTAGAGTCTATGGACTTTCCAGAGCCTGTTATAGAAATTGCCGTAGAACCTAAAACTAAAGCTGACCAAGAAAAAATGGGTGAAGCATTAGCTAGGCTTGCTAAGGAAGATCCATCGTTCAGAGTTACATCCGATGAAGAATCTGGGCAAACAGTTATTAAAGGTATGGGCGAACTTCATTTAGATATTATTGTTGATCGTATGAAAAGAGAATTTAATGTAGAAGCGAATATAGGCGCACCTCAGGTTGCTTATAGAGAAACAATTTCAAAAGAAGTTGAAGTTACTTACACACACAAAAAACAAAGTGGTGGTGCAGGTCAATTTGCTGAAGTTAAGATTATTGTTCAAGGTGGTGAGCCAGGCAGTGGTAGAATTTTTGAAGATAAAATTAAAGGTGGTAATATTCCAAAAGAATATATCCCTGGTGTCGAAAAAGGTGTTGAAGGTGTTGCAGATTCAGGTGTAATTGCTGGCTTCCCTATAATTGATTATAAAGTAACACTTGTTGATGGAAAATATCATGATGTTGATTCTAGCAGCCTAGCATTTGAATTAGCTGGAAGAATGGGTTTTAAAGAAGCCTGTCAAAAAGCAAGTCCAAAATTATTGGAACCGGTTATGAGAGTAGAAGTTGTTACTCCAGAAGATTATATGGGTGATGTAATTGGTGATTTAAGCAGTAGAAGAGGTCAGGTAAGTGGTAGTGAGACTAGAGGTAGTGATGCTAGTATCAGTGCAATGGTTCCATTGGCAAATATGTTTGGTTATGTAAATACACTTAGATCTATGACCCAAGGTCGTGCTCAATACTCTATGTTCTTTGATCACTACGAACAAGTTCCACAAAATGTACAGGATGAGGTTAAAGCAAAATTTGCTTAATAATTAATTATGGATAATCAAAATATAAAAATCAGATTAAAGGCATACGATCATGGTATATTAGATCAGTCTTCAATCGAAATTGTTAATACAGCAAAAAGAACAGGTGCATTTGTAAAGGGACCTATTCCTTTACCTACCAACAACGAAGTCTTTACAGTATTAAGATCTCCACATGTTAACAAAAAAAGTCGTGAACAATTTGAAATTAGAACTCACAAAAGATTAATTGAAATTGTAGACCCAACACCTCAAACAGTTGATGCTTTAATGAAGTTAGATTTAGCATCAGGCGTAGATGTAGAAATTAAGTTATAATTATGAGAACTGGACTAATAGCAAAGAAAATTGGAATGAGTAATTATTATACTCCAAATGGTATTAATATACCCGTTACAGTTCTTCACATCGAAGACTGCAAGGTGGTTGAAAGAATATCAGATGAAAATTCCAATTTAGATAAACTAGTAATTGGTGCCAATGAAATAAAAAAAATCTCTAAACTATCAAAGTCAGTTAAAATTTATTTTGAGAAAAAAAATTTAAATCCACTCAAAATTACTAAAGAATTTAAAATTGATAAATCTGTAGAACTTAAGGCTGGTGATGAAATTAATGCTGATCACTTTGAAGAAGGTCAATTTATTGATGTTTCAGGATTTACTAAAGGTAAAGGCTTTGCAGGCGTTATGAAGAGACATAATTTTGGTGGCTTGAGAGCATCTCATGGTGTATCTGTTTCACATAGGTCGCACGGTTCAACTGGTCAATGTCAAGATCCTGGTAGAGTTTTCAAAGGTAAAAAAATGGCAGGCCATATGGGTGATGATCATAAAACTTTACAAAATCTTCAGGTTGTTAAAATCGATGTTAAAAAAAATATATTGTGTGTTAAAGGTGCGACACCAGGCGCAAGAGGTGCATGGTTAGTATTAGAAGATTCAATTAAAAACAAACCAAGTAAAGACGTAGATATAAAACTCGAAGTTGATACAAAGAAAAAGAAATAAAGAGAATTAGTAATGTTAGTAGATGTACATAATTTAGACGGTAAAAAAATTGAGACGCTAGAGCTTAATGATGCCGTATTTAATTTAGAACCAAACTCAGAATTAATTGCTTCTGTAGTTCAGTGGCGCGCTTCTCAAAAGTACCCATTTAGAGCTAAAACTCTTAATAGATCTGAAGTTAAAGGTACAACACAAAGAGTTGGAAAACAAAAAGGTGGTGGTACAGCTAGACATGGATCAAAAAAAGCAAATATTTTTAGAAGTGGTGGAATGGCTCATAGTTTAAAGGGTGATAGAGCTGTAAAAAACTTATCAAGAAAAGCTAAAAAGCTTGGTTTAATTCACGCCCTATCATCAAAAATGAAGGACAATAATATTATTTTAATTGATGACCTAAAAATTAAAGAAGTAAAAACAAGTTCTTTGAAAAAACAGCTTGAGAAATTAAATATTAAATCAGCATTTATTATTGAAAGTGAAAAGCCTGATAGCAATTTTGCTCTTTCTAGCCGTAACTTAAAAGAAGTTAAATACACAACTACTGATGGTGTAAATGTATTTGATATTATTAAATACGAAAAACTTGTTATGAGCAAAGATGCGGTAATGAGTATTGAGAAAAAGGCATTATCAGTATGAGTTTAATAAAAAACTATAAGGTTTTATTGAATCCTATTGTAACAGAAAAATCATCTATGATATCTGAATTCAATCAAGTAACTTTTAAGGTAGCAATTGATTCAAATAAAAAACAAATTAAAGAAGCCGTAGAAAATATTTTTAAGGTAAAAGTTAAAAGTGTAAACACCATAACAACTAAAGGTAAATTAAAAGCATTTAGAGGAACAATTGGTAGAAGATCAAATTTTAAAAAAGCAATAGTGACCTTACAAGATGGTCAAAGTATTGATATGAGTGCAGGAGTTTAAAAAGTGGCTTTAATTAAATCTAAACCTAATACCCCAGGAACTAGACAGCTAGTACTAGTAGACAGAAAAGGTTTATGGAAAGGCAAGTCGTTAAAGAAATTGACGGTTGGCTTATCTAAGCCAGGAGGTAGAAATAATAAAGGCCGCATTACTATGAGACATAAAGGTGGTGGTCATAAAAATAAATATAGACTGGTTGATTTTAAGAGAAATAAGTTCGATATAAGCGCCACTGTAGAAAGAATTGAGTATGATCCAAACAGAACAGCTTACATTGCGTTAATTAAATATGATGATGGTGAGCAAGCTTATATACTTGCACCTAAAGATGTTAAGGTGGGTGAAAAGGTAATTTCTGGAGAAAATGTTGAAATTAAATCTGGAAATTCAATGTTAATAAAATATATACCAGTGGGTATTGATGTTCATAATTTAGAGTTGAATCCAGGTGGTGGTGGAATTTTAGCAAGATCTGCTGGAGCCGCTTTACAGGTTGTTGGAAAATCTGATGGATATGTAAATGTTAAGCTCCCGTCTGGCGAGTTAAGAAAAGTATTAGAAAACTGTAGAGCATCTGTTGGTGTCTTATCTAATGTAGATAAGAAAAATCAAAAATTAGGTAAAGCAGGTAGAAATAGATGGTTAGGAAAAAGACCTTCTGTCCGTGGTGTAGCAATGAATCCTATCGATCACCCACACGGTGGTGGTGAAGGTAAGACATCTGGCGGTAGACATCCAGTGACTCCATGGGGCAAGCCAACTAAAGGTAAAAAAACAAGAAGCAACAAGCGTACTGATAAATATATTATTAAAAGAAAAACTGATAAAAAAGCAAGGATAGAAGTTTAAGGTATGGCTAGATCAATATGGAAGGGGCCATTTGTAGATGGTCATTTATTAAAAAAAGTTTCAAAAGCTTCGGATTCTTCAAGAAATGAAGTTATAAAAACATGGTCTCGAAGATCTACAATTTTACCAGAATTTATTGGCTTAAGTTTTGCGGTACATAATGGTAAAAAGTTTATACCAGTAAATGTTACTGAGGATATGGTTGGACATAAATTAGGCGAATTTTCACCAACTAGAACATTTAATGGTCATACAGCAGATAAGAAAACTAAGAAGTAATTATGAAAAATTTACACAGAAAAGATAATGAAGCATTTGCAATCGGAAAGAACGTTAGAGTTAGTCCGCGTAAGGCTAGTATTGTTTTAGATACTATTCGAGGTAAAAGAGTTAAAGATGCACAAAACATATTAAAATTTTCTAAGAGAGCTATAGCACAAGATATATATAAAATTTTAAGCAGCGCAGCAGCTAATGCGGAAAACAATCATCAACTAGATCTTGATGTTTTGCAAATATCAGAAGCTTATTGTGGCAAAGGGATGGTTATGAAAAGGTGGAGAGCTCGTGCTAAAGGGCGTCCAGGTAGAATTCAAAAGTTTTTAAGTAATATAACTATTAAAGTTGCTGAAGTTCAGAACGACAAAGAGGAAAGTAAATAATTATTATGGGTCAAAAAGTAAATCCAATTGGTCTTAGACTTATCTTGAATAAAAAATGGCAATCAAAATGGTTTGCTAACAAGAAAGATTTTGGAAGAGTTCTCCAAGAAGATATTAAGATTAGAAATTTTTTAAAAACTAATTTGAAAAAATGTGGTGTTGCTAAAATAGAAATTGAAAGACCTGCTAAAAAGGCTCAAATTACTATATTTACCGCTAGACCTGGACTTATAATTGGTAAAAAAGGAAGCGATATTGAAAAGCTGAAGAAAAAAATAACTTCTTTTACTGGTCAGGATGCAACTATTAACCTAGTTGAGATAAGAAAACCAGAAGTTGAAGCACAACTTATTGCAGATAATATAGCCGAACAACTAGAACGTAGAGTGTCTTTTAGAAGAGCAATGAAACGATCTGTTCAATCTGCGATGAGACTTGGCGCAGAAGGAATTAGAGTTAATTGCGGTGGTAGACTTGGTGGAACTGAAATAGCGCGAACAGAGTGGTATCGTGAGGGAAGAGTTCCATTACACACATTTAGAGCCAATGTAGATTATGCAGAGTCAACTGCTGCAACTACTTATGGAGCTTGTGGAATAAAAGTATGGATTTATAAAGGTGATATTGATGAGAATGTTCCTCATGAAAAATCTCCAAATAGCTTAGGATAATAAATGTTACAACCAAAGAAAACAAAATTTA
>JADHQX010000109.1 GCA_016777745.1 Candidatus Pelagibacterales bacterium | reverse complement strand
AAAGTACGTCTCTGAATTTCTGGGCACTTTTATCCTCCTATTGAGTATAGTAGGCTCAGGAATTGCTGGTCAACAATATACAGACGATCAAATGGTTATTCTTTTTAGTCATGCAGTAGTTATTGGATTTACTCTTATTATTTTAATTCGAATGTTTGCAACTTACTCTGGAGCTCACTTTAATCCAATTGTCTCTCTATTATTTTTTTTTAAGGGAGAGCTATCCTCCAAAGATTTGATAATCTATATAGTCATTCAGTGTGTAGCCGCCATCCTAGGCACGATGTTTGCTAACTTTATCTTTGGACTTAATGTGATTGAAATCTCTTCTAATATTAGAAGTGGAAATAATATTTATATCTCAGAAATCTTTGCTACTTTTGGATTGCTCATGGTTATCTTGATATCAAGAGCAGATGGAAAAAATATTGTGGCTTTCAATGTTGGAATATACATATGCGTGGCGATTATCTTTACCTCTTCTGCCAGCTTTGCTAATCCTGTTGTAACAATTGCTCGAATGTTTACTGATACTTTTGCAGGCATTCATCCTTCGACAATTTTTATCTTCATTGGATCTCAAATTATAGGGCTGGGGATTGCTTATACTATCTACACGAAAGTATTTGAGAAAAAATCTTAACTTCTTCCAAAACTTAAAAGGGTATTCTTAATCTAAACGTCCAATTAAGTTTAGTTCTTCTATTTGAAACTTTTTTGTATTGCTATATTTTTCAACCATTGCGTGGGTTCGTTTCGCAAGAATTGTAAAAATTCGATGAAATTCATTTTCAATTTCTTTTTCACTACCCTTAAACTTAGCTGGATCTTCAACGCCCCAATGTACTTTAGGAGCACCGCTTAAATAAACTGGACAAGATTCACCTGCAGCATTATCGCAAACTGTAATTACTAAATCAAAATTTATGTCACTAAATTCATCCCAAGATTGGCTTTTGTAATCTGTTTTAAAAATACCTGATTTTTTTAAAGTTTTTATGCTCATTGGATGAACATAGCCTGTTGGTTTACTTCCGGCACTAAAGGCTTGAAAATCATCTTTACCAAAATGATTGATTAGTCCCTCTGCCATAATTGAACGACAAGAGTTACCTGTACAAAGGACTAAAATTTTTTTTTGATTATTCATCAAAATCCAGAGAATAGCCCGCCGACCTAACTGTGCGAATTATGTCTTTCTCTTCATTTTGATTTAGTTCTTTTCGAAGTCTGCGAATGTGAACATCAACTGTTCTTAACTCTACGTTGACTTGATTAGGCCAAATCTTATTTAATATCTGCTCTCGAGAGAATACTCTTTGTTTATTCTTTAGGAGGAAAAATAAAATATTAAATTCTGTGGGGCCAAGATTAAGTCTCCTGTCTCCTCTATAAGCTTTTTTTTGAACAGTATTTATTTTAATTTCATTAAAAATAAGATTGTCTTGATCTTGATTTGATTGACTGGTTCTTTTTAAAATTGCCTTAACTCTTGCGATAAGTTCACTAGGTAAAAAAGGCTTGGTGATATAATCATCTAATCCGCTTTCAAAACTTATAATCTTATCTTGTTCAGAGTTTTTTGCTGTAAGCATTAATATGGGCAAGTTTTTATATTCTTGCTTATTGCGAATTCTTCTAAGAACCTCTAAGCCGGAAAGGCCTGGTATCATCCAATCCAAAATAACGAAATCTGGCATAAATGTATCAAGATGGGATAATGCGTCTTCTCCATTATGAACAACTAAATATTCGAAATTATTTTTTTTTAAATGCAAAGAAATAAGGTCTGAAATAGACTTATCATCTTCGACTACTAATATTTTAGGAAACAATTTTTTTAAGAATTATTGTACTTACCTTCAATTAAGAAATGTACTTCTTCCATAATGTTGGTTACATAATCTCCAATGCGCTCGATACCTTTTGAAATCTGGATTAAAGCTAAAGAGTCTGGAATAAAATCATCGTGTTCTTTCATATAAGAGAGGACGTCTTTGATAAAACTACCATGTAAGTCATCAATAATATTATCTCGTTCGGCTATTTTATCAGCATCTGCGAGTTTTCTATCAAACAAACAATTTAATGCATCATGGGTCATCACAGAGGCTTTCTCACCTAATACCTCAAGTTTTTCAATTAATTGGTCAGGAATGTTAGTACTTACTCTATAACCTTTTTTTGCAACTGTAGTTAAATGGTCACCTATTCTTTCCAAATCTCTGATAATTTTAATTGAACAAAATAAAAATCTTAGATCATCTGCCATCGGCTGTCTCATTGCAATAATTTGAAAAACTAAATCACTAATTTCGTGATTTAGCTGATTTATTAAGTTATCTTTTTCAATGACGGTATTTGCTAAATTTTGGTCTCTTGAAGCAACAACTTTTAGAGCATCGCTAAACTGCTGTTCTAAAATTGATCCCATCTTAACTAGTTGTTCATTAATTGAGTTAATCTGCTTTTCATAATTTTTATCTGTATGTTGCATAACTAGCCGAACCTCCCTGTTATGTAGTCATTCGTTTTTTGATTATCTGGTTTCGTGAAAATTTTAGAAGTATCTCCATATTCAACTAAATTTCCAAGGTGAAAAAAAGCTGTTTTATATGAAACTCTTGATGCTTGTGCCATTGAATGAGTTACAATGATGATAGTATAGTTTTGTTTTAATTCATTAATTAACTGTTCAATCTTAGCAGTCGCAATAGGATCTAGAGCCGAACATGGTTCATCCATCAAAATTATTTCAGGTTTGATGGATATTGCCCTGGCGATACAAAGTCTTTGTTGCTGTCCACCAGACAAACCAGTGGCAACATCGTCTAGTCTATCTTTAACCTCTTCATAAAGACCAGCACGGTTTAAAGACTCTTTAACAACGTCATCTAGTTCGCTTTGGGAGGAAGTAATTCCATGAATCTTAGGACCATATGCAACATTTTCATAAATACTTTTTGGGAAAGGGTTTGGTTTTTGAAAAACCATTCCGATTTTTTCTCTTAAACTTTCAATTGGCAAATCATTACTATAAATATCAATTGTATCATTCATAATAAATGATCCCTCAACCTTACAGCTATCAATCACATCGTTCATTCTATTAAGACATCTTAAAAAAGTAGACTTTCCACAACCTGAAGGGCCAATCAAGGATGTTACCTCATTTTTAGGAAAATCGAGTGATACGTTATTAATGGCCATCTTATTCCCGTAATGCACATAAACATTATTAGTCTTTAGTGCAAAATCGATATTATTATCTACCATTTAACCTCAACCTTTCTTCTTATTAAAACAGCAGTTAAATTCATTACAATAAGAAAAAGTAGCAGAAGCATTATACCCGCTGACGTTTTCTCAATAAAACCTCTCTCGGCACTTTCAGACCAAAGATAAATTTGGGAGGGAAGACCTGTTGCAGGGTCTAAAGGGCCTCCAGGAATTTCCATTACAAATGCAACCATCCCAACCATTAACAAAGGGGCGGTTTCCCCTAGGGCTTGTGCCATTCCAATAATAGTTCCTGTTAATGTTCCAGGAAGAGCAAGTGGAACCACGTGGTGGAAAGTTGTTTGTGTCTTAGTTGCCCCTAGGGCTAATGCGCCGTGCCTAATTGACGGAGGCACTGCTCTTAATGAGGAACGACAAGCAATAATAATCGTTGGCAGTGTCATGAACCCCAGTGTCAAACCTCCCACGAGAGGGACCTGAAATGGCATATTAAATACTCCAATTAACATTCCCAGTCCAAGTAGACCAAAAACTATCGATGGAACTGCTGCAAGGTTATTAATATTTACTTCAATTAAATCAGTAATTTTACCAGGTTTTGTATACTCTTCTAAATAGACTGAAGCGAAAAGACCTATCGGAAACGCAAAGGCCAAACAAACCATTAAAGCATAAAAAGAACCCATGACTGCCCCCCAGATACCTGCCGTTTCTGGATCTCTTGAGTCTCCATTTGTAAAAAACCAAAAGTTAAAAGTCGAGCCAATTCGATCTTGTTGAGTTAAATAATCTAAGATGGCCAATTGGTAGTCATTTATTTTTCTTTGTGACTCAGGAACATTTCTTGGATAGTTACCTTTTACAATTTGGTCAAGATCCGAGGATGCTGTGATGTTCATCTTCACAGTTTTGTTAAAATCATTTTTATTGTTCAAAAAATAATCTCTAAGTTGATAATCAAATCGACGAGTTAACATTTCTCTAACTTTGATAAATTCATCTTCGCTTAAATTTTTGAAATTGTTATTGACCACACTATCAGCTAAAGCCTCGAAAGATGCTCTTTCAATTTCTTTGTCTGAAGAGTTTTTATCAACCTTCATGATAGCTGGATCGAAAAAAACATCAGCCTCTATAGTGGTTCTAAAAAATGCTCCACTACCAGTAGTAAAAATTTTTAACATTAACAGCGTTACAAAAAGCAGCGAGAGAAAAACTCCTAATTGTCCATAGAATTTAAATCGTCTCTCGGCGTTTAATCGTTTCTTAATATTAGTCATATTTTTCACGATACTTTCTTACAATAGTTATGGCAATGATGTTAAGAATTAATGTCATCACAAATAAAGATAAACCTAGAGCAAAAGCAACTAAAGTTTTGGGATTTTCAAATTCTACATCGCCAATCAAAGCCGTAACAATTTGTGTCGTAATAGTTGTGGCTGGCTCCAGTGGGTTGAATGTCAAGTTAGCTCGTAAACTTGCGGCCATCACAACAATCATGGTCTCGCCAATAGCTCTAGAAATAGCCAATAAAAAGGAGCCCATAATACCTGGGAGTGCAGCAGGCAAAATAACTTTTTTTATCGTCTCAGATTTTGTGGCGCCCAAAGCATAGGATCCATCACGAAGAGAACTAGGAACGGATCTGATAACATCATCGCTAAGTGATGATACAAAAGGTATAATCATTACACCCATTGCAAGTCCAGCAGCTAAGGCGCTCTCTGCGGATATGTCTATTCCAACAGAATCACCGAAATTTTTTAACATTGGGGCCAAGGTTAAAGCAGCAAAAAAACCATAAACAACAGTAGGAATTCCGGCCAATATCTCAATGATTGGCTTAGCAATATCTCTGACTTTAGTAGATGCATATTCAGCAAGATAAATAGCTGAAGCAAGTCCTAAAGGTATAGCTACAAACATAGCA
>JADHQX010000108.1 GCA_016777745.1 Candidatus Pelagibacterales bacterium | reverse complement strand
ATTCTTCTGGCTCTGATTGGTTTTTCCAGATGGTTTTCTGTGCAACAGCTGCTTCTATTGTAAGTGGAGCTGTAGCTGAAAGAATTAAATTAAAAAGTTTCTTTGTATTTGTTGTTTTACTTTGTGGATTTATATATCCAATCCAAGGTTCTTGGTCTTGGGGTGGCGGTTTTTTAAGTGAAGCTGGTTTCTTAGATTTTGCAGGATCATCAATCGTTCACGGTGTTGGAGGATGGGCTGCCTTAACTGGAGCAATTATATTAGGCGCAAGAAAAGGTAAATATTCAGACGATGGAAGTATTACTCCAATGCCTGGTTCAAATTTGCCTTTGGCAACTTTAGGAACATTTCTCCTTTGGTTTGGTTGGTTTGGTTTCAACGGTGGATCTCAACTAGCTATGGGAACCGCAGCTGATGTTGCCGCTATTTCCAATATTTACATTAATACGAATTTAGCCGCAGCTGGTGGAGTAGTAGTAGCTATTATTCTAACAATGCTTTTTTACAAGAAAACTGACTTAACTATGGCCTTAAATGGTGCATTAGGTGGGTTAGTGGCTATTACAGCCGAACCACTAGCGCCAACTCCAATGCTTGCAATATTCATAGGTGCTGTTGGTGGATTAATAGTTGTCTTAACAATCCCAATGCTTGACAAATTCAAGATTGATGATGTTGTTGGCGCTATACCTGTTCATTTATTTGCAGGAATTTGGGGCACCATAGCTGTTGTTTTCTCAAACTCTGACGCTACAATAGGTGCACAATTATATGGTATATTTGCAATAGGAGCTTTTACAATTATAGCCTCTACTATAGCGTGGTACGTTCTAAAACTAGTAATTGGGATTAGAGTCACACCTGAGGAAGAAATGGAAGGCATGGATATGAGCGAGGTTGGCATGGAAGCTTATCCTGACTTTAGAAAATAAAAAAAATAAAGAAAAAGGAGGAAATTATTCCTCCTTTTTTATATGCCTAAAGAGCCATAACTTTGAGCAACACGTTTAATAGAAACCATCATTGCAGCTGTCCTCAAATCAGGGATATTTTTATTACCATTCCAAACTGCACTGATAACTTTATAAGTCTCCATCATAGTATCCTCTAAACCAGATCGAACTAGATCTAATTCAGATGCTCCCTTCAAAGAATTTGATCTTAATTCAGATGGAAAATCTTTTCCAGTCATGCTTTCTATTCCTTCTATAAGAGAAGATACTTGATTTTCTTGTGCTCTTCTTTGCAATCTACCAAGCCTTATCCTACTTAAATTTTTTATCCACTCAAAATAACTAACAGTGACACCACCTGCATTGGCGTAAAGGTCAGGAATAATTACTATTCCACGTTTATTTAATATTTCATCTGCATCAGAAGAAATTGGACCATTTGCAGCCTCAATAATAAGAGGGGCTTTTATCCTTTCTGCATTATCCTTGTTAATAACTAATTCCATTGCAGCTGGTATTAAAATATCTGCTTCAGCTTCTAAAATTTCTGAACCAGATTTAACAAATCCTTTGAAGCCTTCGATTGTACCATTTTTAACAAGATGATCCTTAAGTGATGATATATCTATTCCGTCTTTATCGACAATTGCACCATCACGTTCCATTACGTGAGTTATGATAGCACCATCTTCGTTAGATAAGAAATATGCAGCATAATATCCAACGTTTCCTAAACCTTGAACAATAATCCTTTTATTTTTTAGACCAGATGTTAAACCTGTTTTTTTAACATCTTCAGAGTTCTCAAAAAAAGCTTTTAGAGCATATTTTACGCCTCTTCCAGTTGCCTCTGTCCTACCAGCAATACCACCCTTATTTACAGGCTTACCTGTTACACAAGCCCATGCATTTAAATCCGTTGGATTTAAACGTCTATATTCATCTGCCATCCAAGCCATTTCACGTTCACCAGTCCCTACATCAGGTGCTGGAACGTTTTGAGATGGGTGAATTAAATCTCTTTTAGCTAACTCCTGTGTAAAACGTCTAGTGATACGTTCTAACTCTTCAGGAGACCATTCTTTAATATTAATAATAAGTCCACCTTTAGAACCACCAAATGGAACTTCAACTAGCGCACACTTGTATGTCATTAGAGCAGCCAAAGCTTCAACTTCTTCTTGATTAACAGCCATATCATATCTGATGCCGCCTTTTACTGGTTCAAAATGATCTGAATGTACAGAACGATAACCAGTAAATGTATGAACTGTTCCCCTTAGCCTAACTCCAAATCGAACTACATATGTTGCATTCGCCATCATTATTTGATTAGCTAAATCTTGAGAAAGAACCTCAGCTCCATAGGTCTTTTGAACATAATCAGCTGCTTTTTTAAAATTAACTTCAATTGAATTTAGAAATGCATCACTAGCCATTATTTTTTTCAATCTTTTATAGATTGCCCCATTGTTTTTATTTAATAATTATCAAAAGTGACTATTACATAAAAAGGAAAGAGTTGGAAGCAATATGAATCTATGATTTTAAGCTTGAAAAAAATATCTATTTTATTCATTTTACAATCTAACTTAAATTATACTTAATAATCTTTATCAAATAGGAAAAAATATGTTTTCAAATCTAAAATCAGCAATTCAAAAAGTTACCTCCAAAACTACTGAAGAAGATGAATATAAAGGAGAAGATGTCCAAGCTGTCATTATTTTACTTTTAGAAGCCTGTCAAATAGATGGAGAAACTGGTAAAGTTGAACTTGATTATATCAAAAAACTTTTGGTTAATAAATTTGGATTTAATGAAAAAGACGCTAATGACAATATAAGTAGGGCCCTAGAAGACAGTGAACAAAGAATAGAAATTTTTTCTCAAATTAAAGTTATATTAAACGAAATGAATCATGAAGAACGAATTGAGGTAATTCAAATGATGTGGGGAGTTATTCTTGCCGATGGTGTAATAGACGATTTTGAAGCTAATTTAATGCGTCGTATGAATGGGCTTTTATATGTTTCAGGAGTTGAAAGTGCCGCTGCAAAAGAAAATGCGATGACACAACTTAAATAAAAGAAATATGTTAATGTAAGAAATATAGTTATGTTTAACTAAGAAGGTTACATCAAAGGGACTTTAATAATATGTTTTTTCACTCAATGAATTTTTCAATAGGTAAAGATAACGAAATTTTACAAGAATCTATTTTTAAATTTGCTCAAAAAGAAATTGCACCCCTTGCAGATCAAATTGATAAAGACAACTCTTTTCCTACTGAATTATGGAAAAAGTTTGGTGAACTTGGGCTTTTGGGTATAACTGCCGACACACAATATGGTGGTAGCGAAATGAGCTACTTAGCTCATTGTATTGCTATGGAAGAAATTAGCAGGGCCAGTGCATCTGTAGGCCTTTCTTATGGTGCCTTCTCAAATTTATGTGTTAACCAGATTAATAGAAATGGCACAGATGAGCAAAAAGAAAAATATTTACCAGAATTGTGCAGTGGTTCAAAGATTGGCGCCTTAGCTATGAGCGAGACAGGGTCTGGGTCAGATGTTGTTTCAATGTCACTTCATGCTGAAAAACAAGGTAACAAAACTTATTTACTTAATGGCTCAAAAATGTGGATTACTAATGGGCCTGATGCTGATACTTTAGTAGTCTATGCCAAAACAGATCCGTCTGGAGGGTCAAAAGGAATAACAGCTTTTATAATAGAAAAATCAATGACAGGATTTTCTACGGGTAAAAAGTTAGATAAGCTTGGCATGAGAGGATCAAATACAGCTGAACTAATCTTTGAAAATTGTCCAGTTCCAGAAGAAAATATTTTAGGAGAAGAAGGGAATGGCGCAGCTATATTAATGAGTGGTTTAGATTATGAAAGAGTTGTTCTTGCAGGTGGACCTTTAGGTATTATGGCAGCTGCGATGGATAATGTCGTTCCATACATTCATGAAAGAAAACAATTTGGTAAATCAATTGGTGAATTTCAAATTATGCAAGGTAAAATAGCAGATATGTACACAACTATGAACGCTTGTAAATCTTATGTTTATGAAGTGGCTAAAGCATGTGATAGAGGAGAAACAACTAGAAAAGATGCAGCGGGATGTATTTTATACTCCGCTGAGAAGGCCACCCAAATTGCATTAGAAGCTATTCAAACATTAGGTGGAAATGGTTATACTAACGAGTATCCTGTTGGAAGACTTTTAAGAGATGCAAAATTATATGAGATAGGAGCAGGAACTTCAGAAATCAGAAGAATGTTAATTGGTAGAGAATTATTTTCGGAAACCTCAGCATGACAATTCTAAAGTCAAATATTAATAAAAATGATCCACAATTCTTTGAAAACAAAGAAAAGTTTAATATTGACTACCAACTAACGTTTGAAGCCATTAATTATTCAATGAATGGAGGTGGCGAAAAATTAAACGAACGCCACATAAAACGTGGAAAAATTCTTCCTCGTCAAAGAGTTACTAAATTACTAGATCCAGGTTGTGCTTTTCTCGAGGTTGGCTTAACTGCAGGTCATGACATGTATGACAATGCATGTCCCTCAGGAGGAATAATTACTGGGATTGGACAAGTTCATAATAGAGACGTGATGGTTATATGTAATGATTCAACTGTTAAAGGTGGAACATATTACCCTATAACTGTAAAAAAACATTTGCGTGCGCAAGAAATAGCGCTTGAAAATAATTTGCCTTGTATATATTTGGTTGACTCTGGTGGAGCTAACTTACCTAACCAGGATGAAGTGTTTGCCGATAAAGACCATTTTGGTAGAATTTTTTATAATCAAGCTAATATGTCTTCCAAAAACATTCCTCAAATTGCTGTTGTTATGGGAAGTTGTACCGCCGGTGGAGCATATGTCCCAGCAATGTCAGACGAAACTATAATAGTGAAAAATCAAGGTACTATTTTTCTTGCCGGACCTCCACTAGTTAAAGCCGCAACGGGTGAAATTACCAATGCAGAAAATCTAGGAGGAGGAGAAGTTCATACAAAAATTTCTGGTGTAGCAGACCATCTAGCTGATAACGATGAACACGCTTTAGCTATAGCTAGACAATGTGTTAAAAATTTAGATGCAAACCAAAATCTTACTCCAATTTCTGCTAAATATAGTCCTCCATTATATGACCCTGAAGAATTACTAGGAATAATTCCTGCTGACAGCAAAACTGCATATGATGTTAAGGAAATTATAATGAGAAT
>JADHQX010000107.1 GCA_016777745.1 Candidatus Pelagibacterales bacterium | reverse complement strand
TCACTTCATTTCGTCAGGTGTTTTAGCTTAAAACCCTAAAATGAAACGGGAAACCGGTGAGAATTAATTCAATTCCGGTGCTGCCCCCGCAACGGTAAGCGAGGTGCGCTGCTTTATACCACTGTGCTCAAGAGCATGGGAAGGTCGCAGTGCAAACGTGTTCGCACGACGCTCGTAAGCCCGGAGACCGGCCTGACAACAATGCGGCAATGAACTGCGGCGGGCGGGTCATGACCATTGACTACTCCTGCGCGCTATAACCAGACCCAATTGCTCGGCGGGAGCAGGAGATGTTTCAGTATGCCCTCCTTTTATCAGACGACCTTAATCCAAACGCGGGCCAAGCCCAGTTTTTTGTCATACATGCTTCTAACGTTCGTGCTCTTATCCGGCTCGGGGTCCCTTTGGGCGCAACCCAGCGATGAAACCATAACAGTAACCGCCTCCCGATTGCCCATGGACAGTCTTCGATCCGGTAGTCAAATCACGATTATCACTAAAGCAGACATTAATCTTCGAAACCCTAGCTCACTGCCGGATTTACTGCGCGGCCAGCCGGGTCTGAGCGTCAGCCAACAAAGCGGCCTGGGCGGCCTGACCCAAGTTCGAATGCGCGGCCGAGAAGCCAATCACGTCCTCGTGCTCGTTGACGGCGTCGAGGCCAACGATATCGGCCAGGGTAGCGAATTTAATTTCAGCCAATTTCCGGTGCAACAAATCGAGCGCATTGAAATTGTGCACGGTGCAGAAAGTGCCATTTGGGGCAGCGATGCCATCGCAGGCGTCATTCACATCATGACCCGGTCGCCCGAAAGTCAGCCCAGCACAACATTTTTGATGAGCGCCGGCAGTAACCAAACCCAGAACCTCGCGATCGATAGCACAACAGGACTGGGGGAGACTCAGTTGGCACTCGGCATCAGCCATTTCAAGACGCAGGGCTATAACGTCTCCCGTCAGGGCGGTGAACGAGATGGCTCCCATCAGCGGGCTGCCTACTTGCGCACGTCTTCCCCGGTATCCGAACATTGGCGTCTTGGTAGCGTGTTTCGACTACAGCAAAGCCAGAACGACTTCGATGATGTGGACTACGCGCTGACCGGCCTGCCGACGGATGCGGATTTTACAACAGCCCATCAAAACTGGATTGCCGGCGTGCGCATGGTATCGGATCATGAGGATTTCCAACAATCCCTATCCTTTAACTTCAGCCGGGATAGAAATGACAACCGAACGACACCCAACGCGGATACCCAAACCGATAGTGCAAAACACCAGGTCAACTATCAGATTAGTAAAACCATCAATACCGGTACCTGGATCGGTCTGATGGAATACGAGTCATTGCACTTTGAGCAACGTGGCCCGAGCAGTTTTTTCGGAGACCCTAATCAGGACCATTCGCTGACCCAACTCGCGCTCGGCGGAGAGTACCGGCTCGACCAAGACAATTGGACCGGATCCTTGAGCGCAAGGCTCGAGCAGAATTCAGACTTTGACGCAGGTCACAGCTTGCGCGGCAATGCCGCTTATTTCCTAACCGAGGCGACCAAAATCTTCGGCGCAATCGGGCGGTCCACCAAAAACCCAACCTTTACCGAGCGCTTCGGCTATTACACTAACTTCAGAGGTAATGACGCACTGAGGCCTGAACACAGTTTGGCATTGGACTTCGGGGTCTCCCACCGTTTTTCAGCCCTCCCCATCACGATGGCGCTACAAGGCTACGCGGCCCACCTTGAAAACGAAATCAACGGCTTCGTCTTTGATCCGGTTGATTTCGTGTACACCGCAAACAATGATCCGCGCCGCAGTAAACAACGCGGCTATGACGCCAAAATTAATTGGCAGCCCTCCGAGGCGCTGACCCTTGAGGCTTTCTATGGAAGGCTCAATGCAACCGATGGCAACAGCCTCGACGAACTCAGGCGACCTCGAACCACCGGCTTCTTCGCCATCGCCTATCGCGCAGAAAGCTGGCACTACCAACTTTCCGCCGCCTACACAGGCAAAAGCGATGATATTTTTTACCCGCCCATTGCGCCCTATCAAGAACGGGTTCAAATGGATTCCTTTACGTTGGTTTCTTTCACATCAAACGTTTTATTGAGCAAAAAATTCGAGGCTTTCGTCGCAATTGAAAACCTTCTGGACACGCAGTTTGAAGAGGTTTTTGGTTACCAAAGGTCCGGCAGAACCGCTCGGTTTGGACTCAAGCTGCGCATTCAGTAACAACCTACGCCATCGCGAGGGTGCGCAGCAGAATGACCGACTTTGCCGCGCTAAACGGCGCGCTTGACGTCAAACATCGCCCTCTGGCAAAGTCCTCGCGGCAGCAGGTCCGTTAAAAAGGATCGGGATACCTTGGGGCAGCTCGCCAACCGCTAACAATTTAATCCGCCCTTGACCGAATTCAAAACGAGGAAGAAGCACTATGACCCATGAATGCTTTGATGTGACGATCAACGACCAAGTCGCCCATATCCAGTTAAGTCGCCCAGAGAAACGCAATAGTATGATTCCACAATTCTGGGTTGAACTGCCGGCCATTATTCAAGAGATCGATGCAGAAGCTAAAGCGCGGGTCATCGTTATCTCCTCGACCGGTCCCCACTTTACGTCCGGTTTAGATGTGTCGAGCTTTGCTGGCGTGGGTCAAGTTCCTGATGAGGATCAAAAGCAGCGGAAGCTCACCGCCGGCGCGGCTTTTTATGACAACGTTTTGGTGATGCAAAGCGCGTTTAATGCCATCGAGGCCTGCCGGATTCCGGTGCTCGCGGCCATTCAAGGCGGCTGCATTGGCGGTGGCGTGGACCTCGTGACCGCTTGTGACATTCGGTACGCAACAAGCGATGCCTTTCTAACGATTTTCGAAACCAACATTGGCATGACAGCAGACGTTGGCACCTTTCCACGGCTGGTAAAACTCATCCCCGAAGGGTTTGTTCGAGAAATGGCTTATACCGGCCGGCGCGTTCCTGCCCAAGAGGCCGCGGCAATGGGGCTTTTCAACCGTGTTTTTGAGGATCAAGCGCAAATGCTGGAGGCGGTTATGGCAATCGCTGCGGAAATTGCAAGTAAAGCCCCGCTCGCAGTCTATGGCTGCAAAAAAATGATCACCTACGCGCGAGATCATAATACCGCCGACGGTTTGGACTATATCGCGATCTGGAACGCCTCACATTTCAAACTCGAGGAAATTCAAGAAGCGATGACCGCCAATGCTGAAAAGCGTCCTGGTCAGTTCGTCGACCTGCCAAAGATGCGCAAAGCCTAGCCTTTGACGCGGCCAGACACCCAATAAAACCCAAAACCAACGGCGATTACGAGGAGCCCCGCAAGGGCCTCCTCCGGCCTTTGAATCAAAATATAGATCAAAGTCCACAGCGTTAATCCCAGAAAGATCAGCGGCGTGATCGGGTAGCCCCAGGTCTGATAGGTATCCTTTTTAAGCAATCCTTTGGCGCGCAATCTGAAAACACCGCCGACCGTAAAGAGCGTGTTCAGGCTGAGCACAAAGCCACTAAACACCAGGACCGACTCAAAACTAGACGTCAAGACAAACGCAACTGACAATGCCACTACCGTGAGAATCGCAATCTGCGGCAAGCCATCATCATTGGTTTTTGCCAATCGGTTAAACATGGAAAAATCCTGCCCAATCACTTGCAGCACTCTGGGGCCCGCCATCAACATCGCGCTCACGGTTGAAATCAGCAATAGCGATAACATGAGCCCCATTAACTGGCCACCCAGACTCCCAAAGGCATATTCTGCGGCAATCACACCAACCTCAACTTTCCCTTGCAAGGCTTCGATGGGTGCAACCGCCAAGAACACATAATTCAACAACACATAAAAGGCCATCACCATCAAAGTGCCAATCATCAGGATCGATGGAAGACGTTTTGCAGGCTGATCAATTTCGTCAATCAAATAGGTTGCCGCATTCCAGCCCGTGTAGGCGTAGTTTACGTAGATGAGCGCCACCGCAAACGCGCCAGATGACAAGCTTCCGAGATCACTGGCCACCGGTAGTTTTGGCAAGCTCATTTCATGATCAGAAAAGGTAAGTGCCGCAACGCTAAAGATCAAGATGAGGATCACCTTGAGCAAGGTGAAGATCAACTGGGTTTTACCACTGACCGTTCGCGAATAGCAGTGCATCAAGCCCAGCAAAACCACCAAGAGCGACGCTGCAAGCGTCTGATTGATGTCCGGTAGCACGGCGCCCAGATAGGCCCCAAAGGTCATCGCCGCCAGCGCGATCGGCGCGGCGAACCCAACGGTTATTGAAACCCAGCCGGAGACAAAACCGAAAGACGGGTGATATAGACGTCCAAGAAAATTGTATTCGCCACCTGAGCGCGGCAATTGGGCGCCAAGCTCTGCATAGGTCAACGCCCCGCAGAGCGCCGCAATGCCGCCAATAATCCACAGCGACAGGATCATACTGACGGATTGAATGTCCAGTAATTGGAATCCTAAACTGGTAAAGACGCCCGTGCCCACCATATTGGCGACCACGATCGCAATCGCCGTTTTTTGATCAAACTTTTGGGTTAATTCAGTCGCGGCCAAAAGATCGCTCGCCTAACCTGAGAACAGGACCCATAAATAGCCTCCGTATCCGCACAAAAGTCCAACCCCAGCCAGCCGTCCGATTTTCGCGCCAAACATCGCAAAAAGCCAAAGCACAACCGCCGCGCTCAGCATGACCCAAATATCAAACCTTAAAAAAGCGGGATCGATGGGGATATCCGCAAACATTAAGGTGATGCCCAGTACTGCGAGGATATTAAACAGGTTGCTGCCTACCACGTTGCCTAACGCAACATCACTGTTTCGATAATAGGCCGCGACCAAAGTGGCGCTCAATTCAGGCAGCGATGTTCCCAGCGCCACGAGGCTCGCACCAATCACGCTTTCCGACACGCCGAGATTCAAAGCAAGACTCGTTCCTGCCGTCACCACAAAGTTAGCCCCCACCGGTAAAGCGACCATACCAAGCCCAATCAAGCCCGCAATCCGCCAGTAGGAGCCTTTATGCGCCGAACTTGCATCCTGATTTTGGGTTAGCTCATCGAGCGCCGCAAACGGCACACTGCCCTTGACACTCAAGAACAAAAAGAGCGCGAGAATGAGCAGCATAACCATACCCGCGAGGAGACTTAAAACACCCAAAAAGCACAACAGAATAAAGCCGACGGTA
>JADHQX010000106.1 GCA_016777745.1 Candidatus Pelagibacterales bacterium | reverse complement strand
TATGTTAATGAGAAACTTGAAAAAGAAGAATTTTAGAAAAGTTTATGATTTACAAAACTCATCTAGAACAAAATTTTATAAAAATATTTTATTTCCAAAAGCAAATTTTAATACTTGGTCTAGCTCAGAAACTACTTTACCAAGTAATATTTCAAAAGATGAATTTGATAAAGACCCAGTTTTAAATAGATTTGATCACCAACTTAAAACCTCTGGAATTAAAACAGAACATACCATGAAACCAAATTTTAGTTGGGCTGTGACTAACATCGATAATCTTAAACAAGAATTTAATTTAGATAAATATATTGTTTTATTTCCTTTTTGTTCAGCTCATCTAACTCATAAAAAATGGCCTCATTACAATGAACTAATAGAGTTAATTAAAAATAAATATAGTGACCAAATTAAAGTTATTGTTGCACCTGGACCCTCTGAAATCGATGATGCAAAAAACATTAATGCCATTTCAATTTTAGACAAAGGTAAAGCTTTAGATATTTCTCAACTTGCAAGTTTGATTAAAGAAAGTTCATTTGTTATTGCAAATGATACAGGACCCGCTCACATGACTGCTCATCTTGGTGTAAAAGGCCTAACCTTATTTGGTAAACACACCACAGCTTTTAAAGTTAGTATTGAGCGAGAAAACTTTAAAGCAATACAGGTTGATGATTTAAATAAATTAAGTGCAGGTAAAGTTTTTGAAAAAATTGTTAATATTTTAAATTAAGGTTTTTTTTTCTTAAATTTTTCAATTTCTGAAGTTATTTTTTTTCCAAAAATCAAAGGTAAAACAAATCCAATTATTGTTATAAACCAAATTACAATTGAAACTTTAGACTCAAATAAATACATCCAGTTACCATCACTAATAGTTAGGGCTCTTCTAAGATTAGTCTCCATTAAATTTCCTAAGATTGCCCCCATAATAACAGGCACTAAAGGTATATTTAATTTTCTAAGTAACCATCCAAATAATCCAAAAAAGATCATTAATAAAAGATCAAAACTTGATCCTGAAATTCCATAAATTCCAACAAATGAAATCATTGCAACAATAGGCATTAAATATTTTGGAGGTAATAATAGTATTCTCGTAAACATCCTAACCATTGGAATATTTAGGATGAGTAAAATAATATTTGCAAAAAACAGAGCTGCAATTAAGCCCCAAACTACATCTGGATTATTCCTAAATAATAATGGACCAGGTGTAATATTCATAGTCATTAACATTGCAAGTAATACAGCAGTGGTTCCAGACCCAGGAACTCCCAGAGACAACATTGGAACTAGAGCACCACCTGCGGCAGCATTATTTCCAGCTTCAGGAGCCGCAACACCTCTTTCATCTCCTTTGCCAAAAGTATCATCTTTATTTGAAACCTTTTTTTCAAAAGTATAAGCAATAAAAGATCCAAGAGAAGCACCAGCACCAGGTAGAATTCCTGCAAAAAATCCCAGTAAAGAACCTCGCACCATTGAAGGAAATGTTTTTACAATAACTTTAAATTTTGGAATAATTGTTTTGATGATAATATTTTTCTTTTTTTTCTTTGCATCAACATCTTTGTTTTCAATAAAGATAAAAATTTCAGAAACAGCAAACATACCAACAATTACAACTAAGAAATCTATGCCATCATAAAAGTGAACATTGCCAAAACTTAATCTTGGAACTCCAGTTTGACCATCAACTCCAATAGTTGAAATAGCCAATCCTAATGCAGAAGCCAATATAGTTTTAGCTTTATTGTTTGAACTTACCCCACCTAATGTTGCAAAAGCCATAACAAATAAGGCAAAGTATTCTGCGGGTCCAAACAAAAGAGCAATTTTTACTAGTTGGGGTGCTAAAATCATAAGACCAATTGTTGCAACGATTGCACCGAAGAATGAAGCAATCCCTGTTAATGTTAATGCTTCACCAGCTCGACCTTTCAAGGTCATTGGATACCCATCCAATGTAGTCATTAAAGCTGGCTCATCTCCAGGTATATTAATTAGAATAGAAGAAATCCTACCTCCATACATTGCACCATAGTAAACACTGGTTAATAAGATCATTGATGAAGCAGCATCTAGACCTAATGAAAAAGAAATTGGAATTAAAATTGCAACTCCATTAGCAGGGCCTAAACCTGGTAGAGCGCCAAATACAGTACCAAGAAAACAACCAATTAAAGCTAAAGTGATGTTTTGAAGGGTAAAAGCAACACTAAAACCATCAAATAAAAAATTTATAGTTTCCATTAAAATCCAAACATTCCTTTTGCTAACGATAAACCTAGTATGCCATGAAATAAAAAGTAAATAGTAAATGATACCGCAAGACCAAACATTAGTGCTTTAAACATTTCAACACCTAATCGCCATGCCAAAATAAATGTTGTAATTAAAGTAGAGATAACGAAACCAACTACTGGCAAAGCATAAGCGTAAGCAATTAGAACAATCGTTATAAAAATTATTTCTAAAAATTTATAAAAACTCGGCCACTTTGGTTTAAACTCTGGCTGAAAAATAATGAGTAAGGATGATAGTCCCCAGAAAAAACCTAAAATATATGGAAATTGTTTTGGGCCTACTGGATCTGATATAAAACTTAATTTTGTAAGACTTGCAACATAAACGTAGCCACAAGCTATAATAAAAGAAACTATTCCAAAAGTACGTTCGCCCATAATATAAAAAAGTATCGGGGTACTAATATTTTAATACCCCGATGTAATAGTTGACTATTTAATTAATCCAATTTCTTTTGAAAGATCTTGAATTGATTGTACAGATTCTGCAACGAATTTTTGGAATTCATCACCACTTAAATCTAATGGAGCTAAACCATTTTTGCTCATAGTTTCTTTCCACTCTTTTGTATCGTACATTTTAGAGATTGCATTTGCCCAGTAGTCGTAGGCATCATCAGACATTCCTCCTGGAACGTAGAAACCTCTCCAGTTAGCACCAATTGCATCAATACCTTGCTCTCTAGCAGTAGGGAATGATGAAAAATCACCAGGCAATCTATCTGCAGAAAGAACAGCAAGTACTTTAATATCTCCTGAATCTACAAAACCTTTTGCTTCAGAAACATCACCTGTAAAGGCTTGAACATTTCCAGCTAAAAGTTGAGTTACAGCGTCTCCACCACCATCAAAAGATACGTATTTGATTTGTCTTACATCATCAATTCCATATTTTTTAGCAGCAATTAAAACTTTTAAATGATCCCAACCACCAACAGCAGAACCGCCTGCAACAGTAATTGACTTTGGATCTTTTTTAATTTGAGCTAATAAATCTGGTAATGTTTTGATTGTTGAGTTTTTTGAAACTGCAATAATCCCATAATCAGCACCCACAGAACCAAGCCATCTTACTTGATCCATAGTATTTCCAGGATAAGCACCTTGTGCTAATCTTGTAGCTGTAGCAGATGAAGCAGCAACAATTAAATCATTGTCATTTCCTCTTTTATTTACAACTTCAGCGTAAGCAACTCCACCACCACCACCGGCCATGTTAGTTACTTCCATTGAACCTGAAATTAATTTTAGATCTTGTAAAGTTTTTCCAACAGATCTACATGTAAAGTCCCATCCACCACCTGCGTTTGCTGGAGCTATACATTGTGGGTTACTAGCTTCAAATGCGAAAGCACTTACTGATAAAGTAAAGTAAGTAAATATCGCCAGTATCATTTTTGTTAATTTATTAATCATTTTATTCTCCGTTAATTAATTAAATTGTTTATTAAAAAACAAAAAGTACATCTTCGTAAAAATTATGCTACAGAAAAATTAAGCAATAAATATTTAAATTTAAAAATAAATGAATAACTTTTTTAATAATATAAATGATACTTTTAAAAGTTTAGGGATTGGTGCAATTGGAGGGTTTATCGCCTATAAGTTGAATTTGCCACTACCTTGGTTGTTAGGTGCTTTATTTTTAAATTTTATTTTCTCATTTACAAAAGTTAAATTAAAATTCTCAAAAAAACTTTTAAATCCGATTTTTTTAATTATTGGAATTATTCTTGGTGGCACCTTTAATGCAACACTTCTTTATAAAGTAAATTTATGGATTTATTCATCATTGGCAATGATCTTGTTCGTTGCTACCAGTACTTTTTTTGTCAGTTTGTACTTAATAAAGATTTGTAATTTTAAAAAAATAACAGCAATTTTAGCAGCTCTACCAGGTGCCTTTATGCCAATTGTTTCAACTTTAGATGAAATCAAAAACACTAATGAGCATCAAAAAGTAATTATTACTCAAGCAACAAGAGTTATATTTATTGTGTCTTTCGTACCTTTCTTTTTTAATTTTAATTTAGGAAAAGCCAAATTAGATACAATGAATAAAGATTATCTTTTTGATCTTAATTTTGTAACGGAAATTGGAATTTTAATTATTTTATCCTATTTATTTTCATTATTATTAAAGAAAATAAAAGTTCCATCACCAACCCTATTAAGTGGAATGTTTGTGTCAGGTTTTTTTTATACTACAGAAATAATTTCAGCCAGATTTCCTGATCTAGGTATTAATATAATATTTATTTTATTAGGAACCGCTCTTGGAACTCGGTTGAACGGACTAACTATTAAAGAATTATTAAATTACTTGTTTCATGGTGTAATTATTAGTGGAATATTAATTTTGATTTCACTTTTATTTGCTTACTTATTAAGTTTGATTTTAGGATTTGATTTTCTTAATGCTTTCTTAAGTTTTGCTCCAGGTGGTATTCACGAGATGGTTATAATTAGTTATGCCTATGAAATCGATCCAATATTCATTAGCTATCATCATTTTTTTAGATTGATAATTATTGTACTTTGTCTGCCTGTTATCTTTAAAATTATGAACAAGTAATTTAGCTTAAAATTTTTTTATATTCTTCAATAATTGTACTCCACTTAAATTTAGTAGAGTTTTCTTTAGCAGCTTTTCCATATTCTAAATATTTCTTATTTTCTAGTATTGAATTAATAGATGAATACACTTCATCTAGTTCATTACCATTACAGATTAAACCTGTTTTCTCATGCTCGATTGCATCTGCTGCACCTCCATCTTTTCCACCAAGAGAGGGCAATCCATATTGAGCAGCTTCAACATAAGCTATCCCAAATCCTTCAACAGAATTTTTATGAACAACTGAAGGCATGACAAAAAAATTAGATTTAGCAACTAGTGCATTTTTTAATTCATTTG
>JADHQX010000105.1 GCA_016777745.1 Candidatus Pelagibacterales bacterium | reverse complement strand
CGACCTTCAGGTTATGAGCCTGCCGAAATGTCAGGTTTTCTAAGGGTTACAGAGGGGTGTCGCCAATGTATCGCAAATTCTGCGACCGGGACTATTTTTTATTTCAATTATAGAGTTTTGATTGTGATGGGTCAGGCCATCCTCCAAATATTTCATAGATTAATATCTACTGTTGTAGCTGTTATAGTACAGCGCCCGGATTCATAATGCCATTGGGATCAATTGCTTGTTTTATAGCCCGCATCAAGGAGAGCTTAGTGGGATCCCCATAGGCTAGCAAATCCTCAGTCTTCATTCGTCCAATGCCATGTTCAGCACTTATGGAACCTCCACATAATTGAGTGGCCTGATTTACACACTCATAGGTGTTTTTTTGGATATGCGGATGTGTCTTTAAAAAGTCCGCCTTGTCCACATGTTCGGGCGGGAACACATTTATGTGAATGTTGCCATCACCGATATGACCATATGTATTGATCCGAAGCTCACTATTGATACACAAAATGTCCCTAGTGACCCGCGTGATGAAGGTGTTAATCTGATCAATCGGCACAGCGGTATCAGAGCTACAAAATGCGCCTGCCAACTTGTTATATTCATACGCCAGTTCCCTAAGCTGCCATAGCTGATTGCGTTGTGCTTCTGACTGGCCAATAACTGAGTCCAACACCAGACCGCTCTCAAATGCTTTCGCCAAACAATTCTCTACCTCTAGCCTAATGCCTTTGCGCCCTTCAATATCCATTATTATATACCATGAATATGGTTTAGAAAAAGGATCACGCTGCACAGGAAAATATTGTAAAGCTAGCTTCATGCCCAAATAAGACATCAATTCAAATGCACTTAACGTTCCGCCAAGCCGATCACCCAACAAATGTAACAACTCAACCGCACTATCAGGTGACCTGACACTTACCATTGCAGAAATCGATTCTTTTGGAAGTGGGAGCAGTTTAAGCGCTGCCGCCGTAATCACACCAAGCGTTCCTTCCGAGCCTATCAACAAGTGTCTAAGGTCATACCCAGTGTTGTTTTTTCGAACAGTCTGAAGGTCGTTAAGGATGGAACCATCCGGCATGACCGCCTCAATACCAAGACATAGATCACGAGTATTGCCATATCGTAGAACCTGTATCCCTCCGGCATTACTAGCAAGATTACCACCTATCTGGCAGCTTCCCTCAGAGGCAAGCGAAAGGCCAAAACGACGATCATTGATCCTGGCAGCTTCCTGAACTGCTTTTAGGATACAGCCAGCCTCAACAGTCATACTATTGTTAATAATATCAAGGGATCTAATACTGTTCATACGCTCTAATGACAAAACAACGGATGGCTGTTCCCTCGTTGCAATATGTCCACAAACACCACCCGTACCCCCACCAAAGGGAACAATTCCCAGTTTTGTACTGTTGCATATTCTTAAAATTTCACTGACATGCAGGGTTGATTGTGGCATGAGAACAAGTGGTGCATAGCCTTGTATGCGGTCTCTTGGGTCAATAAAATATTTTTGCGCATCTTCAAAACTCAACCAGCCCCTCGTTCCAACAATTGTCTTTAAAGTGTCAAGAGCATTTTCCAAGTTGCAGGTAGCCAAAACAACCTCTCCATTTCAAACAGCATATTTATGAAACGCCAAAATCTATATTTTTTCCGTTCCCATATCAAAATTTCAAATAGTTTTGCTCTGACAACCCACGCCATAAAATCCGAGACAACGTAACCAGCGTAAGAAAGAAAAAAACCAGCGCTATTGGGCGTTGGACAAGTTGTCCGACTGGATCACCTTGTGAAATTAAAAGGAATGAACGAAAGGCGAGTTCAAATTCAGGTGCCAATACAAAACCAATAAGAAATGCCACGAATGAATAATCGAATTTCTTCATCAAATAACCGATGAATGAGAATAAAATCATCACATAGATGAAAAATAGACTGCTCGACATGGCGTAAACACCTGTTACGCATGTCAGAGCGATGACCGAATAGGTGATATATTCTGGCACTTTGATGATGTGGCTATAGAGCCCACTGCCGACGAGGCCAATCACCAAAGTAAAAAAATTTGCCATAAATAAAATTGTGAAAATACCGTAAATTAGAACCGGATCCATTTTGAACACATGTGGACCAGGTTCAATGCCATGCACAAGAAACGTACCAATCAAAAGCGCAGTTGTCACATTACCAGGAATACCAAGTGTTAAAAGCGGCACGAAGCTTCCACCCACAACCGCGCTATTGGCGGCTTCCGGTGCAGCTACCCCATCCAAAGATCCTTGACCAAACTCTTCTGGCCGTTGCGAATGTTTTTTGGCCGCACCATAACCCACAAAGGCAGCCATCGCCGCACCTATACCCGGCAGAGCCCCAATGCATGTGCCAATCAGACTTGAGCGAATAATCGTTTTCCAATGCGTAAAATATTCAAGAACACTGAGATTTTCTCCACCAGTAACGCTAATCATCTGGGTAGGGGCCTCATTCTGCTTTTCCCGTAGATGGGCTCGGCCACGTTCAACTGCAAATATTACCTCCGCAACGCCAAGCATACCGATCGCTATTGGCAGTAACGGCAAGCCATCCTGAAGCTCAAGATAACCAAAATTCAATCTTGGTGTTGCGGACATAGGGTCAAGACCAATCATCCCGCACAAAAATCCGAAAGAGCATGCAGCTAGCCCCCTGAGCAATGATTTACCAGTAAGGCCGGCAACAAATGTGAATGCAAAAAGAATGACGAAAGTAACTTCAGTGGGGCCAAATTGAAGCGCAAATTTTGAAAACGGTGACGCGACAACATAGAGGAGCAAATCGGCAAGAAGTGCACCCCCAACTGAAGCATAAAGTGCCATCTGAAGCGCTTTTTTAGCTTTTCCAGCCCTCGCCAAAGGGTAGCCGTCAAATGCAGAAGCAGTAGCTTCAGGCGATCCTGGCGTATTCAGAAGAATAGCTGAAATCGACCCACCATAAGTGCCCCCCTTATAAATACCAGTAAGAAACGCAATCGCGGTAATCGGCTGCATACCAAATGTAATTGGGGAAAGGAGTGCGATCGCCATAGCAGCATGTAGACCTGGAATTGCGCCCATAAATATACCAACGGCCACACCAGCACCAATCGCAAGCAAAGGTTCGAGAGCGAGAACGGAAAATATACCTGCAATCAATGTGTCCATTACGATATCCTCTATCCCGACAAAGTGGGAAAGGCATTAATGTGGACTCCAAAACCAAACCGAAGTCCCGTATAGAGAATGCAAGCAGTCAAAAGAGAAATGATAAAAATACGCACCGGCTGACGCCCACCAGTCAAGAACATCAGGCCAGCCAAAAGTGTCGTCGAGGACAGAACATATCCGGCAGGAATTAAAAACAGACCAAAAAACGACAACAGACCGGTGACAATCACAACGGAAGAGATTTGGCCGCTCCCAAAAAGTACATCACCTTGTCCAACCTTATCGCCTGTTTTTGGCGTGTCATTCAAGAAAACAGACAGGATCAAATCAAACAAAACAAAACCAACGATAAGACTGACGGCCAATGTGGGCATCATTGATGCGCCCACAAACGCGCCAGCCTCACCATCATCAATTTGCATAGGCATGGCGTAAAACGCGACAGCACATAGAAGGAGAATGATGATGGAAATAATTTGTCTGTTTGTCATATGGATTAGGTTATGAAATTTAGTAGACAGATAAAAGAGGTGCCGCAATGCAACACCTCTATCATTCAATCCATGTCTAATTCGCTAAAACCGCTTTCATACCCTTCGTAATGCGGTCGATCGACGCCTTCGTCTCGGCTCCATTCATCGGAGGGATAGCGACAAACTTCTTGGTTACTAAATCCTGAAAACCTTGATCTTTTGCTGACGCAACCAGTGCCTTTTCAAGCTTTTCTCTCACTGGCTTCGGCAGACCTTTAGGTGCAGCAATGACAGAATCATAGCTTACTGCTGGGTAACCAAGGCTAGCCATAGTTTCTGCATCTGGTGTGGCATTGAGTTTTTCAGAGCCAGACGCAGCCAACACGATCATTTCACCGGACTTTACATATTGGACATGTGGTCCACCACTCATACCAAAATCAACATGACCGCCAAGAATATTTTGCATCATGTTTGCACCACCTTTAATCGGCAGAGGAATAAACGTTACCCCAGTGGCTTTTGAAACCGCTTCAATTTGTAGTCTATCAGCTGGGCCAAGTGAACCAAATTTTAGTGGAGTTCCGGTGGACTTAGCATGCTCAATCATCGAAGAAAAGTCTTTCCATGGTTTTTTTGCTAAGGAAACAAAGGCGCCCTCAAACCGAGCCATAGTCAGAAGATAGTCAAAATCTTCTTTATCATATTTCACTTTTCCTTGAAGCGGATTAAACGCAAAGGTCAGACTAGTGGCAACAACGAGCGTATAACCGTCTGCTGGTTTTCCTTTCACGGCAGTTGCAGCGATGCTGCCTCCAGCACCCCCTTTATAGGTATGAATAATTGTCTGTCCCAACTTTTCAGATAGCGGCTCAGAAATTTTTCGGGCCATAGCGTCAGAAAAGCCACCTGGTTTGAAACCAATAATCATCTCGATTGACTTCGATGGGAATGCATCCTCCGCATTTACACCCTCACTGATGCCTAAGGCTCCCATTATGGCGACCAGAAAACCACTGAACGTATACCCAAGTGTTTTTGCAATTTTGTTCACTCATTCCTCCATTAACTTCTCAACTCGACCAAAAAATAACACATTATGTTAAGACCATGAGGTAAATTTACTTAAACTATTGCATGTTCAAGTTAGAATATAAAATATAAATAAAATCTGGAATCAAGCATATATACCTATAATTAAAAATAAATGCGCATATGCCTTAGAAATACCTGACGACGTATCGCAAATATATGCGGACCAGCTGAATGTCTCCAAGAACAGTGCCTATGAGGCTTATTCAGACCTAGTGGCCCTGAGGTGCGTATATCGCATTAGCATCTTTACGTCTTTATGACCTGAGATAAGAACGACTTTAGGAATGCTCAAACCCATTTCAAAAATCCTAAAAGGTTTAAATATGAATTAATGACTAATTTGGCCTGGTGGTTTGTTGTGGGTAGCGTTGTGGGTAGAAAAAATTTATTATTAATTATTAAACAATAACAACATATTAAATAAAAAATTGGCGGAGGGACGGGGATTCGAACCCCGGAGGGGCGTTAACCCCAACACGCTTTCCAGGCGTGCGCCTTAAACCACTCGGCCATCCCTCCCAGTACGCTAATATTTATTGCCCTTAAACACTATATTAGC
>JADHQX010000104.1 GCA_016777745.1 Candidatus Pelagibacterales bacterium | reverse complement strand
CAGAATTTAATAAATATAATAAAAAAAATAACTTAATCTTTGAAAATTTGTAAGGTTATTTTTTTAAAAAGTTTAACCTTCCCAAAATTTCATCTCTATCCATATAATATCCTTGCAAATGACGATGACCAGAATTTGGGTTAAAAGCAGTTCTTCCATGAAGAACTCTTCTGTTATTAAATGAAAAGATATCTCCTGGCTCTAATCTAAAATTAATTTGGAATTTATCATCGTGCAGAAGATTTCCAAATTTATGATGAGCTCTATAAACTTTGTCCATTATATCAGGATGACAGTCTAAAGCATCCATGGTTGCTACGCTAAATCTAATATCATTAAAATCTCCATCTTTAGACAAAGAGATTGCAGGTGCATGAAAACCTCTAATGGATTGTTGAGTATAATCTTTATCTCTAAATTTTAGTGGGACATTAACTAGTGTATCAAAAATTTCTTTTTCATTTTTTTTTAAATAATCTGCTACAGCAAAACCATCTACTGCTGATGAATCTCCTCCTTCAGCTGAATTTATTAAACAATGCAAAAATTGAAAACCTGGTGGGGTTTCAAACCACGGAAGGTCCATATGATTTCTTAAAGCATGCGAGGTATAAGCTGAATTATTGGGTTTTGGAATATTAATAACTTCAAAAGGAGTTTTAAAAAAAGTTTCTCTTGTATGACTTATTCGGTTTAACACATTAAATCCTGATTGTTTTTCAACTGGAGCATTTTTAACAATCGCAATTCCTTTACAGTGTAATAATTCTAACCATTCAATTAAACCCTCATCTGAATTCAAAATTTTATCATAATCAATAAAAACACTCTCTAAATTTTGCTCAAGGGAACTATCCCAAAGTTGATAAGGAGAAATATATTTTTTTTTATTTTTTAAAGTATAACAATTTTCTCGTAACCATTTAGGATCATAATAACTAATGTGATTACCCTCGTTCCATTTGACTTCGAGTTTTCCATCTTCAGTTAATTTAAAATCTTGAGCTTGTAAATTTTCTGATACTTCAAGAATATTAAACATTCTATGATTAGAATCTTTGTCATGGGCTGTCGGACAATTGTCTCTTAACCAAAAATAATTAAATAAACTTTCCTCGCCATCACTCCATTGAACTATTAGGTTATTTTTATCTTTGTGAATTTTTGAAATATTTTCCATTAAATTAATGATTAATGAGTTTTAAGTATAATTCAATTCAATTTATAGTTGTGTTTAATAATGTATCTTGAGTTTGATGATTATAAAGTGTTAGTATTAATTATTAAACTTAACTTTAAGGAGATAATTATCATGAAGTTTTTACGAAAATTAGTTCTCTCTGCTTTCTTTATATCTACTTTATCATTAGTTGGAACTAGTGCTAACGCTGCATGTAAAGCAAGATTAGGAGATTTCGACTGGTCAAGTGCTAACATTCATACTGCCATTTCAAGTTTTATTCTAGAACATGGATATGGATGTGAAGTATCGGTTACTAAAGGAAGTACCACTCCAATTATGGCTGCTCACTATGACAAGCAATTAGATGTGATTACTGAAGTTTGGTATGACAATATTATTGCTAACTATGAGCCACATGAAAAAGCTGGAACGATTATGAATATCGGTGTGAACACACCTGACTCACAGCAAGCTTTTTACGTCGATAAAGCTACAGCTGATAAATATAATCTAAAATCTGTTGAAGATATGAAAGATCCAAAAATAGCTGCGCTGTTTAAAGATCCAGAAGATCCCTCTAAAGGTAGAATGACAAGCTGTATTTCAGGTTGGACTTGCTACACTGTAAACTACGTTAAACAAGTAGAGTATGGTTTAGATAAATACTACACAAACTTTGATCCAGGTTCTGGTGGAGCATTGGATGCTGCAATCGCAGGGGCGTTTGCTAAAAAGCAACCAATCTTTACTTATTACTGGGCACCAACTGGTTTAATGGGAAAAGTTGATCTAGTAAGATTAAAAGAACCAGCTTATGAAGCAAAATGTTGGGCAGATATGTCTGCAGTGGTTGAAGCAATCAAAGCAAATGGTAAAGATGCATATAAAAAATCTTGTGCTTCTGAATACCAAGATATGGCTTTAACTAAATCAGTTTTAACAGAATGGGCTAAGGCACATTCTTCAGAAACTGAGTTCTTGAAAAAATACACAATCCCTACAGCAACAGTTAACAAAATGTTAGCCTTCTACGAAGACGAGTCAGATGGAGACATGTTATTAACTGCTAAAGAGTTTTTAAAAACTGAAACAATGTGGAAAGATTGGGTACCAGCAGACGTTGCTAAAAAAGTTGAGGCAGCTCTTTAATAATATAATTAAATTCTGAAAGAGCCCTTACGGGCTCTTTCATTCTAAATAAAAAATTAATGAAAGAATTCTTTAAAAGTAAAAAAAATATATTTAATTTTGTGATGCTAGTCTTTTTTGGCTGGCTACTTTTTATCAGCTATACCTCTTCAAAAAGAAAACCTGACAATGTTGGAGAATTATTAAAATTTGATTGGTTACAATCATGGCCTAAATGGTTGGATTTACCATTAATGGCTTGGATTAATGATGCATTTAAAAAATTAAACGAAAATTATGGATGGATATTTGAAGCTATAAATAATTTTTTATTGGCAATGCTAGTTGCTTTAAAGAATTTCTTAATTCTAGCTCCTTGGCCTTTAGTGATTTTAGGAGTTGTAGTTATAGCTTATTTTGCAAGTGGTAGAAAAATTGGAACTACAGTATTTGTTGGTTTTTGCACTTTTTTTATTGGATTTTTACATCCAATTTTCTGGCAAAAAGCCATTGAAACAACTGCAATAATGTTAATTAGTATTTTTCTATGTACGATAGTTGGTATTCCAATTGGAATATTGATGGCAAGAAGTATAAGAATAAGAGATAAATTACTTCCTGTTTTAGACCTGATGCAAACAATTCCAGCATTCGTCTATCTAATTCCTGGAATTATGTTATTTGGTCTGGGAGCTGTTCCAGCAATCATAGCTACTTTTATTTATGCAGTGCCTCCTCTAGTGAGATTAACCGACTTAGGTATCAGGTTAGTTGATAAAGAAGTAATCGAAGCAGCCGATGCTTTTGGTGCAAGTAAAAAACAAAAGCTTCTTGGAGTTCAATTACCTTTAGCACTGCCAAACATTATGCAAGGTATTAACCAATGTACCATGATGGCCCTATCAATGGTGGTAATTGCCTCAATGATTGGTACTAGAGGATTAGGCGATGAAGTCTTGCTAGGCTTACAACAATTGAATGTTGGTAAAGCTGCTGAAGCTGGTATTGCCATAGTATTGCTTGCGATTGTTTTAGATAGAATTACTCAATCTTATGGAGAAACCCTTCAAGAAAGATCTACTCCACAAAATAAAAAAAGTAAATAATGGCTAAGATTGAAATTAAAAATATCTATAAAATTTTTGGCAATAAACCACAATCTGTTTTGCCTCTAGTTAAACAAGGGGCAACAAAGGAAGAAATCTTAGAACAAACAGGACATACCGTTGGTTTAGATAATGTTTCATTGAAAATTGAAGAGGGAGAAACATTTGTGTGCATGGGCTTATCTGGATCAGGTAAATCGACTTTGATTAGACACTTAAATCGTTTAATTGATCCAACAGATGGTGAAGTTTTAGTAGAAGGCTATAGTGTAATGAGTTTAAACCCTGAACAACTTATTGATTTTAGAAGACACAAAATGAGTATGGTCTTTCAAAGATTTGGTTTATTTCCTCATAAAACAGTTTTAGAGAATGTGGGATACGGCCTTGAAATGCAAGGCAAAATAGAAGAAGAGAAAAATAAAATAGCCATGGAAAAAATTGAAGCTGTTGGATTAAATGGATTTGAGCATCAATATCCAAATCAACTCTCAGGGGGAATGCAGCAACGTGTTGGATTGGCTAGAGCATTAGCTACAAATAGTGACATCATGTTAATGGATGAAGCATTTAGTGCTTTAGATCCTTTAATTAGAAGTGATATGCAAAAACAATTGATAGATCTTCAATCTCAATTAAAAAAAACAATTGTATTTATTACTCATGATCTTGATGAGTCATTAAGGCTTGGAGATCATATTGGAATTTTAAATGCTGGTAAATTAGTTCAGGTAGGATCCCCTGTAGATATCGTTATGAATCCTGCAGATGCGTATGTTGAGGCTTTTGTAAAAGATGTGAATAGAGCAAAAGTGATTAAAGCAAAAATTATAATGCGGCCTGCAAACCAATCTGAAGGTATTGATAAAGCTGATTTAATCAGAGTTCAGGAAGATCAGTTTATTGAGGAATTCTTACCTAAAATAGTATGTAAAAATTCAAATTGTGAAGTCATTGATAAGCAAGGAAATATTAAAGGGTACATTACAAATAAAGAGCTTCAGTCATCTTTGTTAAAGTCATAAATAATTTTTAAAAAAGTTAATGTCTAAACATCCACTTGAAAAGATTTAATGCTTAAAACTCTAAATAATAAAAAAATAGTAATTTCAGCTGGAGCATCTGGAATTGGTTGGGCTACAGCTAAAGTTTGTCTTGCTAAAGGAGCTACTGTTTTTATATGTGATATTGAAAAAAAATATTTAACTCGAGCAAAAAAACATCCTTTAAATAATAAAAAATTATTTGTTTATGAGTGTGATGCTGCAAATGAAGACGCTGTAACAGAGTTATTCAAACATATTTCAAAAAAAACTAAGAAATTAGATTGTTTGATAAATAATGTTGGTATTGCTGGACCAACAGGAACTATTGAAAATTTAAAATCTGAAGATTGGGAAAAAACTTTAAAAGTAAATGTAATAAGTCATTTTTATTTTACTAAATTAGCCATCCCAATGATTAAAAGAAATAAAGGTGGCTCAATTATAAATTTATCCTCTGGGGCTGGCATCATGGGTTTCCCACTTCGATCTCCATATGCTGCCAGTAAGTGGGCGATTGTTGGTGTTACTAAAACATTGGCTATGGAACTTGGTAAATTTAAAATTAGAGTGAATGCTATATGTCCAGGGACCATAAAAGGTGATCGAATGGTCAGAGTGGTAAGAGATAAATCTAAGTTTTTAAAAGTATCTAAAAAACAAATTGAAAAAGAATTTATTTCTATGGCTTCAATGAATTGTTGGATCTATGAAGAGGATATTGGGCTAACTTGTAGTTTTTTAATCTCCGATGAAGCTGCTAGAATTTCCGGTCAAGTAATAGGTGTGGATGGTAACGCAATTAGACTAGATTAATTTTATTTTGAAAATCTTTGAAATTTAGGAAGACCATCAGTTATTTT
>JADHQX010000008.1 GCA_016777745.1 Candidatus Pelagibacterales bacterium | reverse complement strand
TGGTGGGCCCACCAGGACTCGAACCTGGGACAACTCCGTTATGAGCGGAGGGCTCTAACCAACTGAGCTATGGGCCCGGAAAAATACAGTTATACTGCAAATATAAAAACTTTAAAGAAGAATTACTATTAAGCTTAATTTTTGTCTAAGAAGCTTTTAAGCTGTTTAGCTCTAGTAGGATGCTTAAGTTTACGCAACGCCTTAGCTTCAATTTGCCTAATACGTTCTCGTGTCACTGAAAATTGCTGACCAACTTCTTCTAAAGTGTGATCTGAATTCATTCCAATTCCAAATCTCATTCTTAATACCCTCTCTTCTCGAGGAGTAAGTGATGATAAAATTTTAGTAGTAGTTTGTCGTAAGTTTGATTGGATAGCAGCATCAATTGGGATTACTGCATTTTCATCTTTAATAAAATCACCTAAGTGACTATCTTCTTCATCACCAACTGGAGTTTCAAGACTTACTGGTTCTTTGGCTATTTTTAAAACTTTGCGCACTTTTTCTAATGGCATATTAAGTTTTACAGAAATTTCTTCTGGCGTTGGCTCTCTTCCAATTTCACTTAATAGTTGTCTTTGGGTACGTACAATCTTATTGATTGTTTCAATCATATGTACCGGTATTCTAATTGTTCTAGCTTGGTCAGCTATTGATCTTGTAATTGCTTGTCTAATCCACCATGTCGCGTAAGTAGAAAATTTATATCCTCTACGATATTCAAACTTATCAACCGCTTTCATTAATCCAATATTACCTTCTTGGATTAAATCAAGAAATTGTAAACCACGATTTGTATATTTTTTTGCAATTGAAATGACCAATCTTAAATTGGCTTCAATCATTTCTTTTTTAGCAATACTAGACTCACGTTCGCCTTTTTGGACATGGCTAACTATTCTTTTAAATTCCAATAGAGTTAGACCAATGTCACTTGCAGCACCTCTAATATCATTCATTATATCTTTAATGCTATTTTTTTCATCTTTTACAAATTTTTCCCAGCCTGTAAGACGTGTAATTTTTCTTAACCAATATGGGTTGTTTTCGTTACCAACATACTTATCTAAAAAGTCATCTCTAGTAATATTATGATTCATTGCCAATCTTAGAAGCTTGCCTTCAAATGAAACTATTTGTTTATTAATCAAATACAACTCATTAATTAACTCTTCTATTTTATTGGTATTGATTTGAAGTCCTTTGATAAGCTCTACTATTGAAAGCTTTTCAGCCTGATATTGTTTTTCCGACTTTGGAGGAAATTCTTTGCCTTTTTCTTGGAAATCAATTTTATTCTTCTGTAATTTTTGAAGTTTTTTAAAGTTTTTAGATAACTTTGTAAATGTCTGCAATATTTCTGGCTTTAGTTCTTCTTCCATAATAGCAATAGAAACATTCATTTCATCGTCTGCATCTTCATATTGCTCTTCTGGTTCAGCAGTTTTCTTTACTTCAACTTCACTTTCCCAACTTGAAGCATTTTTTTCTAAATCTTTTTTCTTTTTAAGCTCTAGTTTTTCTTCTTGTTCTTTTTTCTTCTTAGCTTCTTTAATTTTTTTACTTAAATTTTTCTTATATGGAGAATCTTCATATAATGATTCTAAGTCTATAACTTCTCTCAAAGTTATTTTACCTTCTGAAATATCATCTTGCCAGTTTAAGATAGCTCTAAGTGTTAACGGGCTTTCGCACAAACCAGAGATCATTGCCTCCTGGCCTGCTTCAATTCTTTTGGCAATTGCAATCTCACCCTCTCTAGACAACAAGTCTACAGTACCCATTTCACGCAAATATAATTTTACAGGATCATCAGTTTTATCACCTGTAGATTTAGTCTTCTTTTCTTCAGTACCCTCTTCAACAACCTCGTCATCGGCATCATCATCATCTGAATCAATAATGTCAAAACCTGCATCAGATAGTTTTGTAGTATATTGCTCTACTTGCTCAGATGTAAATTTGTCTTCTGGAAAAGATTTTTTAATTAACTCATGTGTTAGATGTCCATCAGCTTTACCTTTTTTAATAAGTTTCTTTATGATGGATTTTTCTAAATCAAGTACTGGACTATCCTGCTCTTCAGATTCAGTACTATCAGCATTTGATAAAACTGTAGGTATTTTCTTTTTTCTGCCTCTTTTTTTTATCATTTTAATTCTCTTTAATAAAACTATCTTTTTTTAGCTTCAAAAATTTTTCAAAACTGTCATCATCCATGTTTTCAGCTAAAAGTGCCTCAGCATTTTCTAGTTGAGTATCAGAAGCAATTTTACTTTGACGATTTAAAAGCTCTACAAATGTTAGCTTAAGATCATTGTAGTCACTATCTAGAAGTGACTTATAAGTTCTTAATAACTCTTCTTTATAGATTTCACTAACAATATTACTGAACTCTGAGATACTTAAATATGACTTTAAAGCTGTTTTTTCAAGCTCTTTGTTATCATTTGATGCATATTCAACTATAAATGAGCATAATCTTGAAAAATCGCTTTTATTGAAAGTTAGTATTCCAATTTCTTCAAAAAAATCACTTATTAATTTAGGGTTTTCAATGATACATAGCAGTATTACCTTCTCTCTTATATGAGACGAGTCTTCGTTAATAGAACCTCTTTCACTCCTTAAAATCTCTGAGGAAATCTTTACAAAATTAGATTTTTTCCAAGGCTTTTGATAATTATTATTTTGATAGTTGTTATTTTGATAGTTCTTTACTGCCCTCAAGTCTTGAAGTTTTTGAAGATAGTATTTTTTATAATAATTTTTAACAGTTTCATCTTTTATCTCATTTATTAATGATTTAATTCTATTTTCAAAGCCTGCCAAATCTTCGGGACTTAAAGACTTTATTTTAGAATATTCATTTTCCCAAATAAAATCAGATAGTCCCTTGGCATTATTAATTAATTTTCCAAAACTAGCTTTACCTTTCTCTTTGATATAGTCATCTGGATCCAAGTTATCATTAAGAGAGCAAATACGAATAGAATGTTCAGGTTTAATAACTTGTAAAACATTTATTGCAGATCGGTATGCAGCTTTGTTTCCAGCAACATCGCCATCAAAACAAATGATTGGACTCTTGCAATATCTCCATGCTTTTTCAATTTGTGGATTTGTTAATGCAGTACCTAATGGTGCAACTGTCGTTTCAAATCCATTTTGATATAAAGATATAACATCCATGTACCCTTCAACTATTATTAGGTCATCTATTTTGTGATTTTTTTCAATAGCGAGATCAAGATTATATAGATTATAACCTTTCTTAAATAATTTGTTTTCAGATGAGTTGATATATTTAATATTGCTCTTATCCAATGCCCTACCACCAAATGCAATAATGTTTGAACGACTATCTCTTATTGGAAAAACTAATCTACTCCTAAAAAAATCATAATATTCATTATTATTTTTAGTTGATTTTTTTATTAAACCACTTTCTAGCATATCTTTAAGTTCAAATTTCTTAGATAAAAGAAATTGATAAAGTGAATCTGATTTAGATGAAGCATAACCAAGGCTAAAAACATCAATTATATTCTTAGATATTTCTCTTTTAATCAAATATTTATTAGTAGGATCTGAATTGGCTAAATTATTTTTAAAAAAATTATTTGCATCATTAAAAATTTTTTTTAAATTCGTATTATCTACAAAATTATCATTATAATTTGAGCTTATAATACCTACACTTGGGTCTAACCCGGCTAAACTAGCTAAGTACTCTATAGACTCTGGATAAGTATAGCCTTTATGTTTCATCATGAATGAAAACATATCACCATGTTCAGAAGTGCTGAAACAATGATAAAATTCCTTTGAATCATTTACTGTAAACGATGGAGTCTTCTCAGATTTAAATGGACTTAACCCAACAAATTCATTGCCTCTTCTTGTTAACTTAACAAACTTATTAACAACGTCTGAAACATTAAGTTTATTTTTAATTTCAGCAATAAATTCTTTTGAATATCTAGGCATAAAAATTAGAGTACTACATCTCTAATTATAAAAAATAAAATAATTTAACTAAAGAGATTAATTTTGAAGGATTTCTTTGATTATTTTACTGGCTAAGGACATGTCAACACTACCACCATGTTGATCTTTTAGATATTTAACAACCTTACCCATAGCTTTAATACTATCTACCTCTAGGTCTTTTATAGCAATTTTACAGGCTTCTTTTGTTTGTTCTTCATCTAATTGAGATGGAAGAAACTCATTGATAATATCTATCTCAAGAGACTCTTTATCAACAAGTTCTTGTCTACTGGCCTTAGTAAACATTTCTATTGAATCTTGTCTTTGCTTAATCATTTTCCTAAGCAAAGAAACTATAGTCTCATCACCAATTTCATCATTCTCACCATTTGATCGACTAGCAATTTCTTTATCTTTAATAGCTGCAATAATAAGGCGTAAAGTCAGTATTCTACTTTTATCTGCAGCTTTTTGAGCTTCACCTAGTTTATCAATTATTAAGTTTTTCATATAATTTTGTAAATTCGGTCGAAATCTATATCAAGTTAACTAAGTCAGCAACAAATGAATAATAAATATTAATGGCTTGTTTCATCAGATTCTTTGCCTTGCATGCTTTAAATTAATGCATTAAATTCCTATAAATCTAGAATCATAATTAATGTCCAATGTTAAAGTATCTAAGTCGGGTCAAAAATCAAAAGGACCTGTTTCCCCTTCTGCGACTTTAGTACTAGATAATAATAAAACTTTTAAAGGAGTTGCATTCGGAGCAGAAAAAACTGTGGTTGGCGAAGTATGTTTTAATACTTCCATGACAGGTTACCAAGAAATTATAAGTGATCCTTCGTATGCAGGTCAAATAATTAATTTTACATTTCCGCATATAGGAAATGTTGGTACTAATCTTAAAGATAATGAAACTTTAATTCCACATGCCAAAGGGATAATTATAAACTGCGATATTTCAAACCCCTCAAACTATAGATCCATTAAACACTTTGATGAATGGCTAAAGAAAAATGATATTCCAGCTATTTGCAATGTTGATACGAGAGAAATTACAAATTCAATTAGAGATTTTGGTGCTCCCAAAGGTAGTCTATCTACCAACCCAAAAGCTAAAATTACTGAACTTAAAAAAATTAATAGGGATTGGTCTGGACTAGATGGTCTAGATTTAGCCAAACAAGTTACATGTGCAGAACCTTATAAATTTAATAAAAATACAAAAGCAAGGTATAAAATAGTAGCTGTTGATTATGGAATAAAGCTAAATATATTAAATTCATTGTCAGCACTAAATGCTGAAATCATAGTTGTTCCCGCTACTACTAATGCAGATGATATAATTAAACTCAAGCCAGATGGTGTTTTCTTATCAAATGGCCCAGGTGATCCTAAGGCTACAGGAAAGTATGCAGTGCCTACGATTAAAGAATTGATAAAAAATAATATTCCTTTATTTGGAATTTGTCTTGGTCATCAATTGATAGCGTTGGCAATGGGAGCAAAAACAAAAAAAATGTTTTTAGGTCACAGAGGTGCAAATCATCCTGTAAAAAATTTGAATAATGGACTTGTTGAAATTACTTCACAAAATCATGGCTTTGAAGTTTCAAAAAAATCAATTCCTTCATCGGTGCTTGTTACTCACACTTCTTTATTTGATGGTTGTATTGAGGGTATAAAACATAAAACAAAAAAAGTGTTTTCCGTACAGTATCATCCCGAGTCAAGTCCTGGACCTCATGATAGTCACTATCTGTTTAAAGAATTTATTGAAATGATAAAAAGAAAGAAATAATGCCTAAAAGAAAAGATATAAAATCAATTTTAGTTGTTGGAGCTGGTCCAATTATAATTGGCCAAGGGTGTGAATTTGATTACTCCGGCACACAAGCATGCAAAGCCTTAAGAGAAGAAGGCTATCGAGTAATATTAATAAATTCTAATCCGGCAACAATAATGACTGATCCAGAAACTGCGGATAAAGTCTATATTGAGCCAATTACTCCTGAAGTTGTTGAAAAAATAATCATAAAAGAAAAGCCTGACGTTTTGTTGCCAACCATGGGCGGGCAAACTGCTCTGAATATAGCCATCTCTTTGTCTAATAATGGAGTGTTAAAAAAATACAAAGTTGACTTAATAGGTGCAAACCTAAAGGCAATTAAGAAAGCCGAAGAAAGAGAAAGCTTCTATAAAGCAATGAAAAAAATTGGATTGGATGTACCAGAAGCACATATCGCTAGAACTTATAGCCAAGCACAATCAGCTCTAAAAAAATTAGGCTTACCAGTTATCATTAGACCATCTTATACGCTAGGTGGCACAGGCGGTGGTATTGCTAAAACAAAAAAAGAGTTTGATGAAATTGCTAAGTCCGGCCTTTATAGCTCTCCAATAAGTGAAATATTAATTGAAGAATCGGTAGCAGGCTGGAAAGAATTTGAAATGGAAGTTGTCAGAGATAAAAATGACAACTGTATTATTGTTTGTTCAATTGAAAACATTGACCCTATGGGAATTCATACTGGAGATTCAATAACTGTTGCTCCTGCACTCACTCTGACAGATAAAGAGTATCAAGACATGCGAAACGCCTCAATTGCATGCTTAAGAGAAATTGGAGTTGAAACTGGTGGCTCTAATGTGCAATTTGCAGTTAATCCTAAAAATGGTCGTCTTGTTATTATAGAAATGAACCCAAGAGTTTCAAGATCATCTGCGCTAGCTTCAAAGGCAACAGGTTTCCCAATTGCTAAAATTGCTGCAAAGTTAGCAGTTGGCTATACTCTTGATGAACTTCAGAATGAAATTACAAAAGTAACACCCGCATCATTTGAACCAACAATTGATTATGTAGTTACTAAAATTCCAAGATTTACTTTTGAAAAATTTCAACTTACCAAACCACTATTAACCAGTGCCATGAAGTCGGTTGGTGAGGCCATGGCAATAGGAAGATCTTTTCCAGAGTCCTTACAAAAAGCGCTTCGTTCGTTAGAAATAGGACTTAATGGTTTAGACCAAGTAAAAGTAAATAATGAAAAAAAACTTCTGACCAAAGATAATATTTTAAATGAATTAAAAAAACCTACCTCAGATAGACTTTTAAAAATAGCTCAAGCAATAAGGTTCAAAAAAACATCAAAAGAAATTCATCAAGCATGTAAAATTGATCCATGGTTTATCGAACAAATAGGTTTAATTGTAGCTAAGGAAAATAATATAAAGCAGGATGGAATACCAAAAAATGCTCTAGAGCTGCAGAAAATTAAATCTTTAGGTTTTAGTGACAAAAAATTATCCGAATTGTCTGGTGTAGATGTAGATAAGATTTTTCAGATAAGAACTAAATTAAAAGTAGCTCCTAATTTTAAAAGAATAGATACATGCGCTGCAGAATTTAAATCTTTAACTCCATATATGTATTCAACATATCATAAATATGAATTAAATAATAATGGATGCGAATCTAAACCTACTAACAAAAAAAAGATTGTAATACTAGGAAGTGGCCCAAATAGAATTGGTCAAGGAATTGAATTTGACTACTGCTGTTGCCATGCATCTTTTGCTCTTAAAAAGATGAACTATGAAACTATTATGATTAATTGTAATCCAGAAACAGTTTCAACTGATCCTGACACAAGTGATCGATTGTACTTTGAGCCACTAACTGACGAAGACGTATATGAAATTATAAAGAGAGAAAAAACTAATGGTAAACTTGTTGGTGTAATTGTTCAATTTGGAGGTCAAACACCCTTAAAACTATCTGAATATTTAAATAAAATGAATATTCCAATTTTAGGAACATCTGTTGATTCTATTGACTTAGCTGAAGATAGAGAAAGATTTAAAAAGATTGTTGATGATCTAAATTTACTTCAGCCAATAAATGGTATTGCTTACTCTGAAAAACAGGCATTTGATATAATTAAACGAATTGGTTTTCCAGCGGTTATAAGGCCATCATATGTACTAGGAGGTCGGGCAATGGAAATTGTTCACAAAACTGATGAATTAAAAAAATACTTTAAGCAGGATGTGATTATTTCTGGAGATAGTCCAGTGCTGATTGATAGTTATCTCAAAGATTCTATAGAGGTAGATGTAGACGCCATATCTGATGGTGAAGATGTAATCATAGCTGGAATTATGGAACATATTGAAGAAGCAGGAATCCACTCAGGTGATTCAACTTGCACGCTGCCACCATACTCACTTTCTGATAAAATTATTGAAGATATTAAGAAACAAACCAAGAAACTGGCTATAGCTTTACAAGTCAAAGGTCTGCTAAATATCCAATTCGCCATTCAAAATAATAACATCTTTTTATTAGAGGTGAATCCAAGAAGTAGTCGTACCGTTCCTTTTGTAGCAAAATCAACAGGATTACAGATTGTCCAGTTAGCTAGTAAAATTTCAGTTGGTAAAAAATTAAAAGATCTTAAAGTTAAACAAAAGAAAATGTCGTATATAGCAATAAAAGAACCTGTGTTTCCCTTTAAAAGATTTCCTAATGTAGACACAATTCTTGGACCTGAAATGAAATCTACAGGTGAAGTTATGTCTATCGATAAAGATATGGAGACGGCTTTTATTAAATGTCAAATGGCTGCATCAAACCCACTTCCTATAAAAGGAAATTTATTTGTATCAGTTAAAGATAGTGATAAAGCAAAAGTGTTACCTGCAGTTAGATCTTTTGCTAAACAAGGATTTAAAATTTTTGCTACTAGTGGAACTGGCTCATTTTTAAAAGAAAGTGGTATTAAAATAAATTTTGTAAATAAGGTTACCGAAGGAAGTCCTCATATTGTAGACCTGCTTAAAAGCGATAAAGTGAATATTGTAATAAATACCACAGAAACTAGAAAATCTATAAATGACTCATTTAGTTTAAGAAGAACTGCATTAAATAGAAACGTACCCTATTTTTTAACAGTATCAGGTGCAAGAGCTGCTATTAATTCTATAAAGAGATTGAAAAGTGGTGAGGAATTAACTGTTCACCCAATTTCAGAATATCACTAATCTAAGGGAACATTTCCAAGTGATTTTGTTGCTTTGATTGCAAAAGCAGTTTTAATACTAGAGATATTATCATTAGAGGAAATGTTATTTGTGAGAAATTCCTGAAATGCATTCATATTTTTAGCTACACATTTTAATATAAAGTCGACATCCCCATTTAACATGTAACATTCTCTAACTTCTTCCCAGCCCCAGACCAACTTTTCAAATTTATTAAGTTCTTCTTCGTTTTGGTTTTTTAATCCAACAAATATAAAAGCTGTTAAGTCGTAACCAAGTTTTGCATGATTTAAATTTGCTCTAAACCCATCTATATAACCCTGCTGCTCTAGATCTCTTACTCTTCTAAGTGTTGGAGGTGGCGACATACCAATTTTTTTTGATAAGTCTAAATTTGAAATTCGCCCATCATCTTGCAAGATTCTTAATATTTTTTTATCCGTTAAATCTAATTCTTTTTTGTTCATTTCATTTTACCTAATCTTTACTTAAAATTTTTTCAGCTATTGATAATGTCTCATTTACATAATTTGTCTTATCAAAAGTTAACTTGGTGGATAGCTCTTTGGTGTAGCCAAGTTGTAGTAACTTTTCATTGAATGTTTCAATTCTATTACTTTTTTTCTTACTTTTTAATCTAAATATAAAGACTGGTTTTTTGGAACATACCGCCTCTGAAATCATGGATACTGAGTCACTAGTACATATTAAGCATGAAGATTGGCTTAATAATGTAAGATATGGATTGTTTGATTCATCGGTCCATACAGTATGAATTTCTGAATATCTATTTATTAGATACTCTTTAATAAAAAAATCAGTCCTTCTTGAGAATAATATAACTAAAGATATCGAATTAATATTTACTATATTGTCAATCATTTTAGATAAATTCACAAGTGCCACGTTATCAAAAATATAGTTATTACTTTTGCCTCCAATAATTAAAGTTACAATTGGTTTATCCAAAGTAGATAATTTTTCTTTAAATTTATCAGACTCTAGAAGTAATAATTTTTCATTTATATGATTTATTGCTAATACTGACTTAATAACATTTGGCCCTTGAATAGAATCATGTTCAGGGGCAACAACATAATCAAAAAATTGAGAGTTAATTTTAGGATCCTGAATATGTATTGTTGTTATATTGTTTTTAAGCTTATTTTTTAAATACAACGATAAATAAACACTTTTTCTGCCTGCGGTAATTAAATAATCTGGTGAAATATTTTCTCTAAAATCAATTAAATTTTTTATCGAAGAATCAATAGCTGGCAAGTAACCAGGTGGCAGGTATTTCCAAGGTGATCTCAATTCTACAACCTTTAATTGATAATTAAGTTTCATGGCATCAGCTAAGCCTTTAACCTGACTTATATTTCCTGCTGCTCCGTCAGTTACGCACCAAGCTATTTTATCTTTCTTGTAATCTGTCATGGAGTCATTATATAAATATTATAATTCAAAACTTTTATTAACTTATATTATCAAGGAAAAACATTAAATGCATTCACAAGTTCTTATAATTGGTTCGGGCCCTGCGGGCTATACAGCAGCAATTTATGCTGCAAGAGCAATGTTAAAGCCTACAATTGTGCAAGGTTTACAACCTGGAGGACAGCTAACAATAACAACAGAGGTTGAAAACTATCCTGGCTTTGGTGACGTTATACAAGGTCCATGGCTTATGGAGCAAATGGAACAACAAGCTAAAAATGTTGGTACAAATATAGTCAACGATATGATTACTAAAGTAGACTTTTCAAGCAAACCATTTACTGCTGAAAGTGAAAGTGGAACAACTTATACAGCTGATACAGTTATAATCTCTACTGGTGCACAATCCAGATGGCTAGGGCTTCCTTCAGAGCAGAAGTTTCAGGGCTATGGTGTTTCTGCATGTGCTACTTGTGATGGATTCTTTTTTAAAGAAAAAGAAGTTGCTGTTATTGGTGGTGGAAATTCTGCTGTTGAAGAGGCTTTATTTTTAACTAACTTTGCCTCTAAAGTGTACCTAGTACATAGAAGAGATGCTCTAAGATCAGAAAAAATTCTTCAAGAAAGATTGTTCAAAAATAAAAAAATAAGCATAATTTGGAATTCAGAACTTGCTGAAATTACTGGTGAAGAAAATCCAACTAATGTTACTGGAATTAAATTGAAAAGTACAATTGATGGTACTATGACTGATTTAAAGGTTGATGGTGTATTTATTGCAATAGGACATGATCCAGCTACTCAAATATTTAAAAGTCAAATTAATATGGATGATGAGGGTTATATTATTACAGAGCCTGATTCAACATTAACCAATATTAATGGAGTTTATGCTGCTGGTGACGTTAGAGATAAAACATATCGTCAAGCTGTTACTGCTGCTGGTATGGGTTGTATGGCAGCTTTAGAAGCTGAAAAATATATATCAAGCTTAGAATAGAGTAATTGGGTATTAGCTTAAGCTATCACAGAATTTAGATATTCTTTCACATGCACTTGCAATTAATTCATCTGAAGTTGCATATGATATTCTAAAGAAACCATTTAGACCAAATGCAGATCCTTGAACTACTGCAACTCCTGCGCTTTCTAGGAGTGCGGTAACAAAATCTTCATCATTGGCAATAATTTTTCCATCAGTAGTTTTTTTGCCAAATAAATCTTTACAGCTTGGAAATACATAAAAAGCTCCTTCAGGTAGGCTGCAGGATATACCATTCATATTATTTAATTTATTTACTACAAAATCTCTTCTTTTCTTAAAAACTTCTGCACGAGATTTTAAGAAGCCTTGATCACCATTTAGAGCTTCCACAGAAGCTGCTTGACTTATAGAGCTTGGATTGCTGGTTGATTGTGATTGAAGTTTAGCCATTGCTTTTATGAGATCTTTATTTCCTGCTGCATATCCAATTCTCCATCCAGTCATAGCATAAGCTTTACTTACACCATTAATAGTTAGAGTTTGGTTAATTAAATTTGAATTAAGTTGTGCAATAGTTTTAAATTTAAAATCGTCATATACTAAGTGTTCATAAATATCATCAGACATAATATTCACATGAGGATTCTCCACTAGAACTTTAGCTAGCTCAGAAAGTTCCTGTTCAGTATAACAACTTCCAGTAGGATTGGACGGTGAATTTAAAATAAACCATTTAGTTTTTTCATTTATTGCTGAAGATAATTTTTCCGCAGAAAGTTTAAATCTACAACTTTCGTCACACTCAATGATTACAGATGTGCCACCAGCAAAATCTACAATATCAGGATAAGATACCCAGTAAGGTGCAGGAATAATTACCTCGTCACCAGGATTTAGTGTAGCAAGAAAGGCATTAAAAATTATTTGCTTGCCACCAGTGCCAACAGATATTTGATCAGTTGTATATGACAAATTATTTTCTCGTTTAAATTTATCTATTATCGCTTGCTTTAAGGCAGGCGTACCGTCAACAGCTGTATATTTAGTATCACCAGATTTTATAGCTTCTATTGCAGCCAATTTAATATTTTCAGGAGTGTCAAAGTCTGGCTCCCCTGCACCAAGGCCAATTATATCATTCCCAGCAGCTTTTAGTTCACGAGCTTTACCTGTTACAGCCATAGTTGCTGAAGGTTTTATTCTGTTAATATTGTCTGATAATAGTGCCATATTTTTTAAAAATGTATACAAGTTGGAATATATTAGATTTTTTAGATTCTCAAGCTATATTTAATAATCATAAGTAATCAATACAATGTCCATTAATCAAAAATTCGAAGTTGTTGCAGAATATAAGCCAGCTGGTGACCAGCCTGAGGCTATTAAAGAAATTGTATCAAATATAAAAAAAAATGAAAATAATCAAGTTCTTCTTGGTGTAACGGGATCAGGTAAAACCTTTACAATGGCTAAAACTATTGAAGCGGTTCAAAGACCGGCTCTAATTTTAGCTCCTAATAAAACCTTAGCGGCACAATTATATGGTGAAATGAAATCTTTCTTTCCAAACAATGCTGTTGAATATTTTGTTTCGTACTATGACTACTATATGCCTGAGGCATATGTTCCTAAGTCAAATACATTTATCGAAAAAGAATCTTCTATTAACGAGCAAATAGATAGAATGCGTCATTCAGCTACTAGAGCGCTTTTAGAAAGAAAAGATGTAATAATTGTTGCCAGTGTATCTTGTATTTATGGAATTGGATCCGCTGAAACTTATGGAGATATGATTGTAGAAATTGTTAAAAACCAAAAAATTGGTCGCAATGAACTCATTCAAAAATTAGTAGAGCTGCAATATAAAAGAAATGACACTGATTTTCACAGAGGTACTTTTAGGGTTAGAGGTGATTTAGTGGAGATATTTCCTTCTCATTATGAAGATAGAGCTTGGAGAATTTCATTATTTGGAGATGAACTAGAATCTATTTGTGAATTCGATCCATTGACAGGAAAGAAAAATGAAGATCTAGAAAAAATAAAAGTTTATGCGAATAGTCACTATGTAACACCTCGTCCAACTCTACAACAGGCTATGATCTTAATTAAAAAAGAGTTAAAAAAAAGAATACCAGAATTTAAAGCGCAAGATAAATTAATTGAGGCACAGCGTATTGAAGAGAGAACTAAATTTGACTTAGAGATGATCGAAGCTACTGGGAGCTGTAACGGAATTGAGAATTATTCGCGCTACTTATCTGGTCGTAAAGAAGGTGAACCACCCCCCACTCTATTTGAATACCTTCCTGACAATGCCCTTTTATTCGTTGATGAAAGTCATGTAACGGTACCTCAGCTCGGAGGAATGTATAAAGGTGACAGAAGCAGAAAAACAACGCTTTCTGAGTATGGGTTTAGATTGCCTTCATGTTTAGATAACAGGCCACTTAAGTTTGAAGAATGGGAAGCAATGCGTCCTCAAACTTTATTTATATCAGCTACTCCAGGCTCATGGGAACTAGATCAAACAAAAGGCGTTTTTGTTGAGCAGATTATTAGACCAACGGGTCTTATCGATCCTGAAGTTGAAGTAAGACCAGCTAAAACTCAAATTGAAGATTTAATTCTAGAAGCTAGAAAAATAATTGAGAATAATCATAGAGTTCTTGTGACTACACTTACCAAGAGAATGGCTGAAGATCTAACGGAGTATATGCATGAAAATGGCTTAAAAGTTAGATATATGCATTCTGATATTGACACTTTAGAAAGAATAGAAATTCTTCAAGATCTAAGAAGGGGTGTTTTTGATATACTTATTGGAATTAATCTTTTACGTGAGGGTTTGGATATTCCTGAGTGTGCATTAGTTGCAATCTTGGATGCAGACAAAGAAGGTTTTTTAAGATCAGAACGCTCATTAGTTCAAACAATTGGAAGAGCAGCAAGAAATGTTGATAGTAAAGTTATACTTTATGGAGATAAAATAACAAAAAGTATGCAATATGCAATTAATGAAACAAAAAGAAGGCGTTTAATTCAAGAAAAGCATAATAAAATTAACGGTATTACTCCACAAAGTATAAAACGTGATATAAATCAGACTTTGGAAAATATTAATATTAATGAGGACAATGTAACCAAAACCAATGAAGAATATAAGATGGTTGGCAACAATATTGAGAAACATCTAAAATCATTAAGAGATAAGATGATAAAATATGCTGAAGATTTAAATTTTGAAGAAGCAGCAAATATAAGGGATGAAATTAGAAAATTAGAAAAAAGAGACTTAGAGCTAGATTATATTAGAACTCCAAAACAAAAAAAGAATAAATACTTCACTTAAAAATATATGAATATAATGATCTATCAATTGAGTTTAATTTTATTAAGTCTAGGAATATTAATTGCTAGTGCCGATCAACTTATCAATCAAGCGGATGCAATTGCAAGAAAATTTAATTTCTCACAAGTATTAATAGGTTTAACAGTTGTTGCATTTGGCACTTCGGCGCCTGAGCTAATGGTTTCTTTGTCTGCAGCATTATTTGAAACGCCCCCTGCATCGGATGCAATTATAGGCAATATAATTGGAAGTAATATTGCAAACTTATTGTTGGTGCTTGGCGTCACTGGAATGTTGTATAATGTAAGTTTTGAAAGCATTGACATTAAGACAAATTTTTATTTGTTTTTGGCTACAGCATATTTAATCATAATCTTTTCTGTAAGTTCTAATATAGGTTGGCTTCATTCTTTTATATTTTTAATAATACTGATATTTTTTATTAATCATCTAAAAAATTTTTCACCAAACAATGAAGCTATAGCTCTTGAAAGCAATGTTAGTTTAATAAAATTAACATTAAGTTTTATTGGGTTTTTTATTGGTGGAAAGCTTTTTTTATCAGAGTCATTAGAATTTTTTTCTAGCTTAGGTATCGCACACACAGTCATAGGCTTAACTGTTCTAGCTCTTGGAACCTCGCTGCCTGAATTAATTACACTACTCATTGCAGCATTGAAAAAAAAAGGTGCTATGGGCATAGGTAATATTATTGGAAGTAATATTATGAATATTTTATTTGTTTTATTCCCTTCCATTATCATAGTTCAAATTAGAGGTTTTAACTTTTCATCCTTGAATATTCACTCTAATGATTTAATTCTTCTTGCTATGAGTACTTCGGTAATTATAATTTTAGGCTTAACTAAAAAATCATTAAGTAGAGTACTTTCAATAGTTTTTGTATTGAGTTACTTAATTTATATATATAGATTATTTTAATGAGAAAAAATCCAATTGCTCTTGTAACCGGTGGAGCAAAAAGAATCGGAAAGCAAATTTGTATAGACTTAGCTAAAAATAGTTATGACATAATAATTCATTACAACAAATCTAAAGTATCAGCCAACGAGCTAAGAAAAGAGATTATTGAACTAGGTGTTAGATGCGAAATAATTAAATGTGACTTTAATAATAAAAAAGAAGTTGATAAATTTTATCCAAAAGCAACTAAGTTACTAGGTAAAATATCCTGTTTAATAAATAATGCATCAGTTTTTGAAAATGATAAAATTCATAATTTCACATCTAAATCTTGGAATAAACATCTTGATACCAACCTATATGCACCAATAAAATTAAGTAAAGACTTCTCTAAGCAGCATACAAAAAATACACACGGTAATATAATAAATATTTTAGACCAAGGAGTAATAAATCCAAGTATAGCATTTTTTTCATACAACATTAGTAAAGCTGCATTACATTCAGCAACTATAATTTTAGCAAAATCTCTTGCTCCTAATATTAGAGTTAATGCCATAGGACCTGGGCCAACAATTAAAAATGAGTTTCAGTCTGATAAAAATTTTAAAAAACAAATAAATTCAACTTTACTTAAAAGAGGCTCTAAGCCCAAAGATATAAGTAACACTTTAAATTATATACTAGAAACAGAGTCTTTAACTGGACAACTAATAGTAGTAGATGGTGGAGAACATTTAGCATGAATAAAAATAAATTAAATTTAGAAATTCTAAATTCTGAAATAGATAATATTGATCATAACTCTGGATACAATTTAATATTTGTGAACGATTTAATGTTAAATGCTGAGTTGGGTGTGTACGCTCATGAAAAAAATATTCAACAACCATTAAGAGTTAATGTAATCGCTAAAATAAAAGATATACCTGACACGTCAAATGAAAAAATTGATAACGTTGTATGCTATAATCAAATATCTCTAATTATAAAAGAAATTGTGAATTCGGGTCATACAATACTCTTAGAAACTTTAGCTGAAAAAATTTTACAAGAGTGTTTTAAGAATAATAGAATTGAAACTATTAAGATTAGACTTGAGAAGCTAGATGCAATTGATGATGCTGAGAGTGCAGGTATTGAAATTGAAAGATCTCGAAAATAAAGATGCAAAATATTGATAAGATTAAATCAATAGTAGATAAATCCCCGACTAATCCAGGCATCTATAAGATGCTAGATGAAAACCAAAAGATTCTTTACGTCGGTAAAGCTAAAAATATTAAAAATAGACTTAAAAACTATCTAAATGATAACAATCTAACTAATCGAATTAAACGATTGATGCGATCAACACGACAAATAGACACTATTGTTACCGAAACTGAAAAAGAAGCTCTGTTGCTTGAAGCAAATTTAATAAAAAAAATTAAACCTCAGTATAATATATTGCTAAGAGACGATAAATCTTTTCCTTATATATTTATTAATCATGAGCAAGAGTATCCAAGAATTTCTAAACATAGAGGAAAGCAGAAATTTAAAGGTAAGTATTTTGGTCCATTTGCAACTGTTGGATCTCTAAATTATACTCTCAAAATTCTTCAAAAAGTGTTTCAGTTAAGATCGTGTGAAGATTCATATTTTGAAAATAGAAGTAGGCCTTGTTTGATGCATCAAATCGAACGATGTAGTGCGCCTTGTGTGGATGTTATAAATGTTAAAAAATATCATGAGCTTGTAAAAGATGCAGAAGATTTTCTATCAGGTAAGCATAGTGGCTTACAGAAAAATTTATCTATAAAAATGCATGAAGAGAGCAATAATGAAAACTATGAGAAAGCAGCAAGTTATAGAGATAAAATTAAAGCTTTAACTCAAATACAAAGTCAGCAAAATATTAATCTTTATGATATTACGGACACTGATGTTATTTCTATTTCACGCCAAGGAGATAAATCCTGCATACAAGTATTTATTTACAGAGCGGGTCAGAATTGGGGCAATAAGAGTTATTTTCCTAAGCATACAGTCGATGAAACAAATGATGCTATTCTAGAAAGATTTGTTATTGATTTCTACACTAGGTACGCTCCGCCCATAGAAATATTGATTAATAATAACATTGAAAATGTAAACTTGATTTTGGAATCACTTAAATCGATCTACAAAACAAAAACTAAATTTATTATTCCTAACAAAGGTAAGAAAGCAGAGCTAATTAAATATGCATCTCGTAACTCAGATATATCTTTGAATAGACATATTTCAGATACTTCAACAAATATTAAAAGCTTAGAAAAATTAAGATCAATTATTAATAGTAATGGTAAAGTTCAGCGTATAGAAGGCTACGATAATAGCCACGCATTTGGAAAAAATGCAGTCGGTGCTATGGTAGTTTTTGGTGAAGATGGATTTGAAAATAAGAACTACAGAAAATTTAATATAGATAATTCTAAAATTACACCCGGTGATGATTATGGTATGATGCGTCAGGTTATTGCTAGAAGATTTGCAAATATAACCGCAGACAGTAAAAAATATTCATCTTTACCTGATGTAATATTAATTGATGGTGGCAGAGGTCATTATGATACAGTAAAAAAAACACTTACAGAAATTGGAATAAAAGATATTAAGATTTTATCAATATTTAAGGGCGTTAATAGATCTAATAAACTTGATAAAATAATATTTGGTAATAACTCTGACTTTATTCGTAACGATGATCCTGTTTACTTCTTGCTACAAAGAATAAGGGATGAATCTCATAGATTTGCCATAGGTGCACATAGAAATAGAAATAAAAAAGATATAGAGAACTCAGAATTAGAGCTTATATCTGGCTTAGGTAACAAAAGACGTAAACTTCTTTTAAATCATTTTGGTTCTGTTAAAGATGTAAAGGGAGCCTCTAAGCTAGACCTGGAAAAAGTTGACGGTATAAATAAATTGCTTTCGGAAAAAATATATAATTTTTTTAATAATTAATGAAAAATCTTCCAAACATTTTAACAATTTTTAGAATAATATTAATACCAATAATATTATCTTTAATTTTACTGGATACACAGAATACAAACTTATTTGCATTTATTGCTTTTATTGTTGCATCATTATCAGATTATTTTGATGGCTATTTGGCTAGAAAATATAATTTAACTAGTAATTTTGGAACTATGTTAGACCCTATCGCTGATAAACTGCTTGTTATTCTGGTTGGATTTATATTGTGCTATCGTGGAGATATTAATGGAATTCATTTAATTCCTTTTTTATTGATAGTTTCAAGAGAAGTTTTCATTTCTGGAATAAGAGAGTATTTATCTCAACTAGATGAAAAAATATCGTTACCTGTTTCAAATTTAGGAAAATATAAAACTGCTATGCAGATGTTGGCGTTGTTTTGTTTGCTACTAGACCCACTAATGACAAATAGTTTAATTGTTATATCTGAACTTGGAATATTCTTGCTTTGGGTTGCAAGTATTTTGTCAGTATTAAGTGGATATCAATATTATCAAAGAATACCTAATTAAGATCTAACAAGATTATGGTAGTCTTGCATGAACTTAAAAGTCTTAGTTTCATCGCCAGTTTTAAATTTTATATCATCAATTGATTGTAATGGTGTAATTTCTGCTGCCGTTCCAGTTAAGAATGCTTCATCATAATTTGAAATTTCATCAGGCATAATATGTCTTTCTATTATATTAAAACCTTGGCTAGATAGCATTTCAATAACAGTCTGACGAGTGATACCATTTAAAAAACAATCAGGAATAGGTGTATGAACATCATTACCTTTAATAAAAAAAATGTTAGCCCCAGTACCTTCAGCAACATACCCTCTATAATCTAGCATTAAAGCATCGTGATAGCCTTTTTGTTCTGCAAATGATTTAGACATTGTACAAATCACATACGGACCCGATGCCTTGGCTTCACAAGGGGCAGTGTCTGGGGAGGGTCTCTTCCAAGGAGACGTAATTAGTCGAAGTCCCGCTTTTCTATCTTCAATTTTAAAATAAGAGGCCCAATCATCCCAAGCTGCGATTGCTACATTAATATCAGAGTTTGAAGTAGACAGTCCCATCTGTTGACTACCTCTCCATACAATTGGTCTCACATAACAATCATGAAGTTCCATTTTTTGGATTAGTTCGTCCTTAGCATCGTTAATCTGTTTCTCAGTAAAGGGTATTTCCATGCCTAATGTATTTGCAGATTTAAATAGGCGATTTGTATGTTCTTCGGATTTAAATATCTTCCCTTTGTAAGCTCTTTCACCTTCAAATACCGAGCTTGCATAATGCATTCCTTGAGTAATTACATGGCATTTGGCATCATTCCAGGCAATAAATTCGCCATTCATCCAAATCAAACCATCTCTATTATCAAAAGGTAACATTTCCATATTTTCTTAGTAAAAAATTAAACTACTTAGTTATCAGATAATCTAGTTGATTAATATAACTTTTTATCATTATTATGTCATAATGACTGACTTAAATAATGACACGCATAAGGGTTCATCGCTATTGTACCTAAGAGATGATAAATTGAAAGAAACTCTAAATAATTTTTTTTTAGTATATAAAAATTTTGAAAATCAGATTTTAGAAAATGCAAGTGACAATCATTTAGGGATTGCAGACATCAGATGTATTCTAGTTATATTACTTTACCCAGGTATTACTTTTAATGAACTAATAATAAGACTAGGGATAACAAAGCAAAGTCTTAATAGAGTTTTAAAAATACTAATAGATGAAAAAATGGTAATTCAAGAAATTAATAAAAAAGATAAACGAATGAAAAACTTATTTCTTTCAAGTGAATCAAAAAAAATTATTAATGACTTAGTCAACCCAACCATAAAAGAGATAAGTAGTGCTTTTCAAAAATCAGGTTCAGAAGCTGTTAGTGGATTTAACCAAACCTTTTCAAATTTAATTGATAAAACTAAATGAGCAACAACTTAGATAGCCATATATTAATTGTTGATGATGATGATAAAATTAGAGAACTGCTTAAAGATTTTCTAATATCAAATAATTTTTTAGTATCGACGGCAATAAATGGTGAGGATGCAATTAAAAAAATAGAGCTAATTAATTTTGACATATTGATATTAGATATAATGATGCCTGGCATAGATGGCTATGAACTAACAAAAATTATAAGATTAAAATCATTGGTGCCAATTATTCATCTGACTGCTATGGGTGATACCAACAATGTAATACAAGGTCTAGAATTAGGTGCTGATGACTATTTATCAAAACCATTTGAGCCAAAAGAATTATTGTTAAGAATAAAAAATATATTAAAGAAAACTGATACAAAGTCTTTCAAAGATCAAATTCAAATTAATAATCTTATTCTAAATCTAGTCACTGGTGAAATCTCAGGTTCTAAGTCTAGTAAGTCTCTAAACTCTAATGAGTTATCTATATTACGAATATTATCAAAAGATATTGGAAAAGCTTTTTCAAGAGAAGAATTGAGTAAAATACTAGGCTTTGAACAAGAAAGAACATTAGATGTATGTATTAACAGGCTTAGAAAAAAAATTGAAAAGGACCCTAAATTTCCAAAATATTTAAAAACTAAGCGTGGTGCTGGCTATGTATTATGGGTTAATAATTAGAATGATTAAGAAATACCTACCAAAAAGTTTATTAATTAGAGCTATATCCATAGTTATTGTACCTATGATACTTTTTCAATTAGTAATCGTAACTGTATTTTTTGATAGCTTGTGGGAAAGAGTAATATCAAGAATGTCACGCTCTGTAGCGATGGAAATAGCATTAACCATTAACCAGATCAAAAATAATAATCTTTCTATTAATCAGGCTAATGTGGACTATGGGTCTTACACTGAGATTAGTTTTACTAAAGTAGATTCAGACGAGCTGATAGCTGACTATTCTAAAAATACTATTGGATACCTAGACTTTATAACTGCAGGATTCAAAAGAGAACTACAAGGAATTCTTCAGTCTACACACTGGGTTCAATCTAAAGATGATCATATTAATGTTCATATTAATCTTGGAGAAGAAATGATTAAAGCAACTTTTCCTAAAAAACGAATTTCAACTGCTAGAGTCCACATTTTTCTTGGCTGGGTAATATTCACTTCAGCAATAATGATTACCATCTCTTTTCTTTTTTTAAGAAATCAGATCAAGCCAATAACTCAACTCGCCATGGCAGCTGAAGAATTTGGAAAAGGCAATAATGTTTCCAATTTTAAAGTTTCTGGAGCAAGTGATGTCAGAAGAGCTTCTATAGAATTTATTAAAATGAAAAATAGAATTACTAAACAAGTAGAGCAAAGATCCTTAATGCTTGCTGGTGTAGGTCATGATTTAAAGACACCTTTGAC
>JADHQX010000103.1 GCA_016777745.1 Candidatus Pelagibacterales bacterium | reverse complement strand
CAAACCCTTTTCTGTCATGCTTTGTTTTGGGGCTAGCGGTTAGAGTACTTTTTTACAGGAGCCCAATCCCCATTCGCCGACGGTTCAATGGCTAGGGCAGTCATTATTACATGCGGGCAAATATTACGATAAATGATGCAGGCATCATTCCTGCTGCTTCTAATGCCCCACCGCCAACCGGCTCTCACGCGTTAATCAGAAAATGTCGATCACGTTTGGCGCAAAGCCAACCGTGCCTGCCTTACTATCCTTGATCCACGCCCTTAGAGCCATCAAAACCACGATCAGACTTTATCATTCTGGCAAAAATGAGGGCACGCAATTCACCCAGAGTAAAATTTGCATTCGTCTGGCGCAAATGGCGCTGTCCAGTTTGGAAAGCGAACATCGCAAATTATTTCAAAGCGAAATTGAATTGGTAACACCGCAGCTTTTAACCTTTGACAATCTGCCCGATGATCTATTGCGGCTTGCGCCCTTGCTAGGCCATATTGTTTGCGCGGATCAAACCAGCCATCAACCCATTTTGGCGCGAGCGATGAGCAAACCAAAATAGCGGATTGCCCTTGCATCGAATGGCACTCTGTGCGAAACCGGGCTAGTAAATCGGTTTCATGTTTTTTGGGCTTCCCCCGACCTGCCCTTTTGCGTCAAATCCACATTCCTGATACTGGCATCAATGTATATTTATTTACCCATTGCTGAAATTTCGATGCATATCGGCATCATCATCGGTCTTGGCGGTGGTGTTGGGTTCTTATCCGGGCTTTTTGGCGTTGGTGGTGGCTTCTTGATGACTCCATTATTGATCTTTTTTGGCATTCCGCCAGCGGTTGCTGTTGCGACCGAGGCCAATCAGATTGTGGCATCATCCGTATCAGGCGTTTTGGCGCATATGCGACGCGGCAATGTTGATTTCAAAATGGGCGGTATTTTGCTGCTTGGCGGCGTCATCGGATCATCGCTTGGCGTGGTGCTTTTCACCACGCTTCGCGAAATGGGTCAGATTGATCTTGTGATCAAGTTGTCTTATGTGGTGTTTCTTGGCATCATTGGGTTTTTGATGCTTTTGGAGAGCGTTCGAACCATTTTGCACACGCGTCGCCCAGGCGGCCGCAAAACCAAACTGCATCAGCATAATTGGCTTCACGGCTTGCCGTTAAAAATGCGGTTCCGCCGGTCAAAGCTCTATATCAGCGCACTTTTGCCACTTGCCATTGGCGCCTTTGTTGGTGTTTTGGCGGCGATCATGGGTGTTGGTGGCGGCTTTATCATGGTGCCAGCGATGATCTATCTTCTTGGCATGCCAACCTCAGTTGTTGTCGGCACATCTTTGTTCCAGATTATTTTTGTGACAGCAAACGTCACTTTCTTGCAATCGGTACAAACCCAGACGGTTGATTTTATGCTTGCCGGATTGCTGTTGTTTGGCGCGGTTATTGGCGCGCAGTTCGGCACAAGGGCAAGCGCATTATTGCGCGGCGAACAGCTTCGTGGGCTATTGGCGCTGATGGTGCTAGCAGTCTGTATCAAGCTTGGTTTTGATCTCGCCCTTCGGCCTGATGATCTGTTTAGCGTGGAGCTGTTGAAATGATCCGCGCACGCCAATTTATACTCAGCTTTATTCTGCTGCTTGGCATGACCAGTCTTGCCGCGGCAAATTCCGGGCGTTTGGTTGCTGACCTATCAAAATCAAATATCGCCATTACTAGCGGATTCCACGGCACGGATTTATTGTTATTCGGTGCGGTTGATGGCGCGGTTGGTGATGATATTTTGGTCGTGATTAGCGGCCCGCCAACCGATATCGCCCAGCGGCGCAAAGCAAATCGTGCAGGCATCTGGATTAATGTCGAAACGAATATTTGGCAAAAGGCACCAAGTCTTTACACCATTCTTGCCACCAGCCCGATCAACAAGATTGCCAGCCCTGAAACGCTTGCCTCGCTTGCGATTGGCACAAATAATATTGGGCTGGAAATCGCGGCCAAGACGCCTGTTGCTGGCCAGTCAAAACCAACGGCAATTGAGTTTATTGCTGCGCTTCAGGCCAATATGGCAAGCATTGATTTATGGCCAGATCAAAATGGTAATGTCACCTTGACCGAAAACGCCCTGTTCCGCGCTGAAGTGAAATTGCCACCAAATATTCTGTCTGGCACTTATAATGTTCGGGTCTTGCAATTCCGCAATGGTGTTGCAATCAGCGAAGACATCACCAATCTTTATATCAAGAAAGGGGGGTTGAGTGCTGGCATCTACAATTTCGCGCATAATTATTCAGCGCTATATGGAATATTTGCGATCCTATTTGCGGTTGCTGCTGGCTGGTTGGCCGCAGTGGCATTCCGGCGCAAATAAGCCTTCATGACCCCGACGATAATGGAGATCTAGATATTATGGCAAAAGCAACGGCGAAACCAAAACAGCCGGTCTTTCTTGTTGTTGTTGATGATAGCGAGGAAATGCATCAGGCATTGCAATTCGCCTGTGGGCGCGCCCGTTCGGTCGGTGGCCGCGTTGCATTGATGTATTGTATTGTTCCTGCTGAATTTGAATATTGGGCGGGTGTCGGTGAATTGATGCGCGAAGAAGCGCGTAAAGAAGCCGAAGCCAAAATGGCCATTCATGCCGACTATGTAAAAAAGCTAACCAACGGAACGCCGATTCTGTATGTCCGCGAAGGTGATATTCGTGATGAATTGTTGGAATTGATTGATCAGGAACATGAGATTAGCCTTCTTGTTCTTGGTGCCGATACGCAGTCAGAAACGGCTGGCCCTTTGATTACATTCCTGATGGCACGCGGCGCATCGCGTTGCCGTGTTCCCATTACCGTTGTTCCCGGGAATTTGACAGACGAACAGCTTGACGCGCTGTTCTAGTCACATTGCCTTTTTTGTAAGGATTTTGGTATGAAGTCTTTTCTATTACGCATGCTAGGAGTTGGATTTTTAATCATGAGTGAAACAAGTGTGGCTGCAACCGGCTCAAATCTTCTACTTGAAACAAGTCAGGGACAAATCGAAATCAAACTACTTCCCGACATTGCCCCAAACCATGTTGCCCGCATTTCCGAACTGGCGGCGGCTGGGTTTTATGACGGCATTATTTTCCATCGTGTGATCCCCGGATTTATGGCACAAACAGGCGATCCAACAGGCACCGGCATGGGTGGGTCAGGAACCAAATTAACAGCCGAATTTAGCGATTATGAATATCGCAATGGCACTGTTGGCATGGCACGTTCGTCGAGCCCTGATAGCGGTGACAGCCAGTTCTTTATCTGCTTTGATGGCTGCAGCCACCTAACCGGTCAATATACCGTTTGGGGACAGGTTGAAAATGGCATGGATGCTGTTCAAAAGCTGGCAGTTGGTGAGCCGCCTGCCGAACCCGATCAGATCATTTCAGCAAAATTAATTGATTAGGCAAACGCCAATCACATGATAGCAAAACCAAAGCCGGACTTATGTCCGGCTTTTTTGCATCCCACGTCAAAGCAACCGTATCAAGAGAACCCATTATCAAAACGCCCCAGTATCAAGACGCCCAAATGTTACGGTGCCGGAACGGCAAGCCGCGCCACCCGCGCCCGTGTTGTAAAATAAACCGCAATCCCAATCCATATCAGCCCAAAAGCCACTAAATCACGTGACATAAATCCCTCGGAAAAAACCACCACGCCAAGCAAAAGCTGCATGGTGGGATTGCTGTAAAACAACAGACTTGCCATCGTCATATTCAGCGCACGATTGCCCTTTAAAAACAGCACAAGCGGCAAAACCGTAATGCCACCAGCCAGCAGCGCCAGCGCAATATTGACCGCACCACCGCCAAAAAATGGCACTTGCCCATTTGCCGCCATCCACAATAGAAAACCAATGGCAAAGGGCAGTAAAAATAGGGTTTCAATAAACAGCCCTTGCAATGGATCCATATCGATCCGTTTTCGAGTGACAGCATAAAGCGAAAAGCTGCCTGCTAGCGCCAAAGAAATCCATGGCACATCCATAATCATCATCGCTTTTGCCATCACGCCAAGACAAACAAGCCCAATGGCAAGCCACGCCCATTTATCAAGCCGTTCGCCAAGCACAAGAATGCCAAGCAACACTGTACAAAGCGGATAAATGAAATAGCCAAGCGCTGCCGACACCACCTGTTCGGTTTGCACGGCATAGACATAAATCCCCCAATTCAGGGATAAAAACAATGTTGTGATAAAAAAATTTAATAAATTCTTGGGTTGTTTGATAGTGACCCAAATCTCGCCAAGCTGACCCGCAATCCAGCAAATGACAAACAGCAACACAGCCGACCAAAGCGAACGATGCGCGACAATTTCATAGGGATCGTCAGCGTCAATGAATTTGATGTAAAGAGGAACAATTCCCCATAAAATTCCAGCACTTAGCGAAAAGAAAATACCTGCCAGACTGTTTTTCTTGGGATTTTCCATAAATCGGCATCCACTACCAAATTACGACATTCATTAATCGTTTAGATTGAAATCGAGCCATCACTTTAGGCGTTGTCATCACTCCATTTTTACGCAGACAAACGGCCCCGACGCCAGCACTCAAGCCATCGACGATCATTTATTGTTTGACTTTATATATCGCTGTTCCCATATGTATTTTGCCGAAAGGGCTTTATGAGACTAGAATCCAACGAAGGTTCGATGCCACATAGAAGTCGTGTTAAAAAGATAATGGGCTGCGATCACCGGCAGATCAAGGCTGAAGTTGGAGACTAGATAATATGGCACAGGGTACTGTGAAGTGGTTTAACACCCAAAAAGGTTATGGCTTTATTAATCCGGATGACGACGGCAATGATGTATTCGTACATATCACTGCTGTCCAGAATTCAGGCCTGAACGGTTTGAACGAAGGTCAGAAGGTATCTTACGAACTCGAAGAACAGCGTAACGGCAAAATGGCCGCTGTTGGGCTCTCAGTCGTCGAATAAGCCATCGCCTGTTGCGATAAAACAAATTGTACTTTGGCCATGTTAATCATGGACTAGATACAGGTGGGTCGCCCAAAGTTTTGGGGCGACCTTTTTTTGCTATTCAGGCTCGGCTGGGTTGGACGGCAGCGCAACAGGGTTATGAATCCGATAGCGAATCACCAGATAATGAAGCATACCACTCCATAAGGGTGATAAAAACAAGCTTGCGGTGATCACCGCCAGCAAGAAGTCTGCTTCAAAACTTGTAAAAATGCCCGATGCGACCCCGCTTGTTGTCAAAACAAAGCTGAATTCGCCGTTTTGTGGGGTGACGGGGGATGACACAAGCGCCCGTCCCGCTTGGGCTCGCCGCCAATGGTTAAAAGCGCCCATCCAAGAAGGGTTTTGTGTAAAT
>JADHQX010000102.1 GCA_016777745.1 Candidatus Pelagibacterales bacterium | reverse complement strand
CTTTGGTCTGTGACGAAAATTTAGGATCCGGAACCTTGACCGAAACAATCGCTGTTAAGCCTTCGCGTGAATCTTCGCCGGTTAACTGCACCTTTTCCTTTTTGGCAATACCGCTTTGCTGGGCATAATTATTAACCACACGCGTCATCGCCCCGCGAAAACCGGCAAGATGCGCACCGCCATCACGTTGCGGAATATTATTGGTAAAGCAAAGCGTGTTTTCATGGAAAGAATCCGTCCATGCCAATGCCAGTTCAACCGTAATGTCATCGCGTTCGCTATTGGCGATAATCGTGGGGTGAAGCGAATTGCGCGAGCGGTTCAAATATTCAACAAAGGCCGACAAGCCGCCATCGAAATAAAATTCGGATACGGCGCCCTCGGCGGTACGTTCATCGGCGAGCCGAATCCGAACGCCGCTATTCAAAAACGCCAGCTCGCGAAGCCGATGTTCCAATGTGCTGAATTCAAAATTGATATGCGCAAAAATTTCGGTCGATGGCATGAAAGTAACATGCGTGCCACTCTGACCAACAGCGTCACCGATGATTTCTAACGGACCCGCAGCTTCGCCCATTTTAAAGGTGATTTGATGCTGTTTTTCATTACGGAAAATCACCAATTCCAGCCATTCGGACAAGGCATTCACAACCGACACGCCAACGCCATGAAGGCCGCCTGAAACCTTGTAGGAATTATTGTCAAACTTACCACCAGCGTGAAGCTGGGTCATGATGACTTCGGCTGCTGAAACGCCTTCTTCGGTATGGATATCAACCGGAATACCGCGGCCGTTATCAGTAACCGTTACCGACCCATCGGCATTCAGCTTTACAATGACAATATCGCAATGACCGGCAAGCGCCTCATCAATGGCATTATCGACCACCTCATAAACCATATGATGAAGGCCTGACCCGTCATCGGTGTCGCCGATATACATTCCCGGGCGTTTGCGCACCGCATCAAGACCGCGAAGGACCTTGATCGAATCGGCACCGTAATATTCTTCTGCGATCGGGGTTTCATCGTCAGTCATTATATCACCTCAAAGATTGGTGTTTCGCCAGCAATCTTTGCTGGCAAAATCTTCACAAATTGTGCTGTTTTCGAAAACGCTTTAAATTGTCCATCATCGGTACCGCTGTACCAGCATTGGCCACCAAGCGATTGTACCGCGTCAAACAGCGACCCACGACGCTTGGCATCAAGATGCGCCGCCACATCGTCAAACAACATGACCGGCACTCGCCCAAGCCGCCGGTCCTGCAATCGAGCATGCGCCAAAATCACCGCAATCAGCATAGCCTTTTGCTGTCCTGTCGATGCCCGATTTGCCGGTACCTGACTGGCAAGATGCAAAGCCTGAAATTCACTAGCATGCGGGCCGGGCAAAGCAAGATCACCATTCAGCCTTGCCGTACGGGCGGCCAGCATCAATTGATCCTCAACCGCAAGCGCAGGCATATCCGATAACCAATTTTCAGTATCGCCACCAAGCAATAGCTCAACCCCGGGAAAGCCAAACCAGCCACGCGCCGCTTCTTGGTTTAAGGCTTTGATCAGTGATTGCCGCGCAGCAGTTACCGCCACCGCGGTTTCAGCAAGAACCGATTCAAGCGCGCTGAACCATGAATCATCAGCACGTTGTTCGGTTAGCAGATGCGCGCGTTGACGAAGCGCCTTTTCATAGCGCGACATGCGGCCAATATGCGCCGGATCAAACGCAATCACCAACCGGTCAAGAAAGCGCCGCCGAACCGCCGGACTATCCAGAAAAATACCATCCATCTGCGGGGTCAACCATGACACTGCCAAACGGCTGCCGAGATCGGCCTGTGAAACCGTCACACCTTCAAGGCGCATGATCCGGTTGCCCTGTTTTGCCAATGGCGGAACGCCCGTGCCGATTTGCACAGTGCCATCTTCATTTTCCAGCGTTGCCGCAACAGCCCAATCAAGCCGGTCAGCATCATCATTATCAGCACTGCCGCATGCGGTTTCAAAACCGCTTGCCCGATAAGTCAGATGTTCGGTTTTGGCACGCCGCATGCCGCGCCCAGGTGCCAGTAATGACACCGCTTCTAATAGATTGGTTTTGCCAACACCATTATCGCCAAGAATCACCAATTGGCCAGCATGGATGGCAAGATCGGCATGCTGGTAATTACGGAAATGATCCAGTTTTAGACGCGACAGCCAACTGCGTTTTGACGCATTCGCATTATCAACCTCAAGGGCAACAACCGGTTTTATCTTTGGCGAAACGCTAGTCAAATGTCACTCACACGCGCATTGGCATCAAAACAAACAAGCTCGCTTCATCACCCGGGGCGCGCACCAAACTTGGCGACCCCTGATCAGCCAGCGCAAATTCAATCATATCGCTATTCACCTGACCGGCAATATCCAACAGATAACGCGCGTTAAAGCCAATTTCCATTTCAGGGCCATCATAGCTGACTTCTAATTCTTCGGTCGCGCTTGAGGCATCGGTATTGCTGGCAGATAAGGTTAAAACACCTGACCTTAGACCCATTTTAACCGACCGCGACTTTTCTGAAGCAATTGTCGATACACGATCAACCGCGGCAGAAAAGGCGCTGACATCAACCTGCATGATGCGGTCATTTCCAACCGGAATAACACGCGTATAATCAGGGAATGTGCCATCAATCAATTTACTGGTCAGGCGCACAACGCCAAACCGGAATTCAGCCCGTGTTTCGGACAGGCCGATAAGAACATCACCGTCAAAATCATCAAGCAGCTTGCGCAATTCGTTAACGGCTTTGCGCGGCAAAATAATTGACGGCATTTGCGCGGCACCTGACGGCAATGCCTGACGGGTCATCGCCAAACGATGCCCATCGGTTGCCACGGCGCATAATTCACCGGATTCGGCCTTGTGAATATAAATACCATTCAGGTAATAACGCGTTTCTTCAGTCGAAATGGCAAATCTTGTAGCATCAATCAAATCGCGCATATCAGCGGCGGTGAGCGAGAAATTCACCGGCAATTCATTGCTGCTGATCGCCGGAAAATCTTCAACCGGCAAGGTTGGCAGCCGAAAGCTAGAGCGTCCGGCGCTAACCATGGCATGACCGTCATTGACCGCAATTTCAACTTCGGCACCATCGGGCAATTTACGGGCAATGTCATAGAGCAGATGCGCCGACATGGTGGTTGTACCGGATGTCATCACCGAACAACCAACTTCGGTGGCAATATCCATATCCATATCGGTTGCCGTTAGCGATAATTCACCCTCTTCGGCACGAAGCACGACATTGGCAAGAATGGGAATTGTATTGCGCCGTTCAACAACGGATTGCACATGACCCAGGGGCCGCAATAAGCTCATACGATCAATGGTCAGTTTCATCAGCTTTCTCTACTTTTAGGGCAGTTGTCGTATTTTTACTATGCCGGTTTCCGGCCAATCCACGCTTTCTACAAAATATAGCATGAGATTAACAAACAAGCATCAAAATATTGAATTTTTACCGATTCGCGCCCGACATGGCGCGGCGCCGGATTCAGCCATGAAAAAAGCCGATTTCTAGCCCGCTAGAATTGATTTTAACAGCTGCACATCTTCGGCAAGCTGACCATCACTTTTCGACAGTGACTCGATGGTTTTGACAGCATGCATCACCGTTGTATGGTCACGCCCACCAAATTGCCGTCCGATATCAGGATAGGATAGCGAGGTCAGGTTTTTCGCAAGATACATGGCCACTTGCCGTGGCCGCGCAATATCGCGTGACCGACGCGCCGAGAACATTTCGCTTACCCGAACATCATAATGTGCGGCAACGCGTTTCTGGATCGCATCAACACTGACCTGCCGGCTGCTTGCGCGAAGCAGATCGGCCAATAATTCAGCCGAGCTTTCAATGGTGATTTCCCGGCCAACAAGCATGGCATGCGCCAAAATGCGGTTTAACGCACCTTCGAGTTCGCGAACATTGCTGGCAATGCGATGCGCCATGAATTCCAACACTTTATCGGCAATTTGCACCGGTGCATGCTCGGCCTTTGACTGCAAGATGCCAAGCCGCAATTCATAATCGGCAGGATGGATATCAGCCACCATGCCCCAGCCAAGACGCGAGCGGAGCCGCTCTTCCATACCTTCAAGATCGGTTGGTGATTTATCGGCTGAGATGATGACTTGGCGGCCATCTTCGACAAGCGAATTAAATGTGTGAAAAAATTCTTCTTGGGTTGAGTCCTTGCCACTGATGAATTGCACATCATCAATCATCAACACATCAACCGAACGGAACTGTTCTTTGAATGACATCGTATCGCGAAAGCGCAAAGCGCGAACAAAGCGATACATGAATTTTTCAGCCGACAGATATAAAACCTTGCGCAATGGTGATTGCTGGCGGATATGCCAGGCAATGGCATGCATAAGATGCGTTTTGCCAAGACCAACACCGCCATAGAGAAATAACGGGTTAAAGGCCACTTTCTCGCTTTCGGCGGTTCGGCGGGCAACGGCAAAAGCCAGCTCATTTGGCTTGCCAACAACAAAATTTGCAAATGTATAGCGCGGATCAAGACCCGCTTTCAGATCATCACGCCCTTCGGTTGCTGATCCGGTGATCGCCGAATGTGCCGCAGTTGGTGCCTGTTTCTGTTCGCTTAGCCGATGTGGTTGGCCGTTGCGGGCACGATTGCTGGCAAGCCGCACCTCAACATGCCGAATCGCCGGTGATACATCATTGAATTCAGCCGCCGAGATCACCCGCAACCGATCGGCATATTGGCTGCTAACACGTTCACGCGCCAAGGTTGATTCAGCCTCAAGGGTCAAGGTGCCATCTTCAAGACGGCTGATGCGCAAAGGCTTGATCCAGTGACGCCAAGCGGCATCACCAATATCTTTTCGCATTCGCAGATTTACCCGGCCCCAGCAAGCCTCAATTGCCTGATCGGCGCTTGCGGTTGATGCTCGCGATGCTGGTGGGGCTGATGCTGTATGGTCACGCCCGCTACTATCTTGTGGATAAGAGGCTGGCTTTGTATCGGGATTGTTCGACATATCACCAGACATCTGCAGAGCCTCCAACGGGTTTCGGTTAATTTTGCCCTAATTGGAGGTTGGCTAAGCAGCGAATGCTGCGCCCGGAACCCACTTCAAGGATGAAAACACAGTAACGATTTTTTGGCCCTTGTTGCAAGAGACCAAAGCCCGTCGAAAACAAAATAAACTTGCCAAAAGTGCAGTTATTTTTATTGACATAAACCTTGCGCGAAAACCGTCAATTCATCGAAAAATTGAACACAATCAATTGCCGAATCGCAAATAGATGATCTTGCGTGCGAAACCCTATCGCTAACTGCTGTTGATCTGCTGCGCGCGCT
>JADHQX010000101.1 GCA_016777745.1 Candidatus Pelagibacterales bacterium | reverse complement strand
CAATAGCTTCAGTTTCAGGCCAAAGGGCTGCCATGTGATGTGAATTTTTTATAGCTAGAACTGCTACGCCATTTTTTTTTGCTAATTCAATAACAGCGGGTAGTCCTAAACTTAAAACCATAGGAGCAACTGCATTATTGCCTAATACTTTAATAATACTTGGAGCAACATTTTCTAATTCAGGTCTTGCCTTACCATTAATCTTTTTACTTTTTAAGCCCGCAACATAAGCAGGTAATCTAAACAAACCATGTGATACTGAACCATCTCTTTCAGCTCTCATAATAGTGTCAGCTAAAATACTAGCATTCTCTTCATCACAACCATTAGCTAGTAATGTTTTTTTAGCTAATTCTAAAATTTCATTTAATGTTAAGGATACTGTACTCATTTATTTTGCTTTACATTTTTTGCATAAACCAAAAAACTCTAAATTATATTTATTATATTGCATTCCAGTATCGTCTTCAAAATTAGTTAAATATTTTGAAAGTTTAAGATTATTAATTTCAGAAACATTTTCACATTTATTGCAAATTGAAAAGATTGTAGCATTAGAAACTTCACAATTTGAATTTTTACAAGCTATAAAAGCATTTCGACTTTCAATTTTATGAATTTTACCTATTTCAACTAATTTATCTAAAGCCCTATAAACTTGTAAGGGAGCTTTTATTCCTTTTTTTTGAACATTAAATAATATTGAATAAGCTTTAAGTGGTTCTTTAGCTTTTTCAATAAAATCAAATATAATTTGTTGGTTTTTTGATAAACTTTCTTGTTTTTGCATATCTAAATTTTTAATTAGCTATTAGTTTTTTAATTTAATCGATTGTTTTATTTTTAACAAAGATAATATAAATAAAATTAAAGAAGCAACTATTATTGAAGGTCCTGAAGATGTATTGAATTCTAATGAAGAGAATAATCCTAAAACTATAGACAATAAACCCCCTATAATTGAATAAAATACCATTTTTTGTGGACTGTCTGAAATATTTCTAGCCATTGCAGCGGGTATAATCAACATTCCAGTAATTAAAAGCAAACCTACCATTTTAATTGATATGGCAATAACAGCAGCCATTAAAATCGTGAATATAGCCTTTGATCTATCTGGATTCAAACCTTCAGCCTCAGCTAATTCATAATTTACAGTTGATGCAAATAAAGGTTTCCAAATTAATTTAAGTATAATTAAAATTACAGCACCACCAGTCCACACAACAAATATATCATTAGTTGTAACAGCTAATATGTCACCGAATAATAGACCCATAATGTCAAATCTTATGAATGTTAAAAAACCAATTACGACTAATCCAACTGCTAAAGAAGAGTGAGCTAAAAGACCAAGCAAAGCATCACCAGGTAAATTAGTTTTTTTTTGTAATTGTATTAATAATAAAGCTATGACGGAAGAAATTACAAATACTGAAAGAGCAATATTTAAATCAAACGTATAAGCAATTGTAACACCAAGTAATGCTGAATGAGAAAGTGTATCACCAAAATAAGATAATCTTCTCCAAATAACAAAACATCCTAGTGGTCCTGCTACTAAAGCAATTCCAATACCAGCAATTAATGCTCTTATAAAAAAATCATCAAACATCTAGTTTTTTTTTATACTCCCTTCATCAGAATGTTCGTGATCATGTTTATGTTCATAAATAGAGAGTATCTGAGAAGCTTGTTCTCCAAATAATGTTTTATATTCATTATTTTTTGCAACATCAATTGGTGAACCTGAACAACAAACATGGCCATTTAAACAAACAACATGATCTGTTGCAGTCATTACTGTGTGTAAATCGTGTGATATTAACAAAATTCCACAATTCAAAGTATCTGAGATCTTTTTAATTAACTCATACAAAGCTATTTCTCCAGTAAAATCAACACCTTGAACTGGTTCATCAAGTACTAACAATTCTGGTTTTTTTGAAATAGCTCTAGCAAGTAAAACTCTTTGAAACTCACCACCAGATAAATTACCTAAATTTTTATTTTTAAGATGCATCACTCCCGTTAATGATAAAGCTTCATTAATCTGATCATCCTTAATATTTTCAGTCAATACCATAAAGTCGTTAACTCTTAGTGGCAACGTCCAATCTATTGAAATCTTTTGAGGAACATATCCAATTTTATTAGTATATTTTTCAACACTACCTTCAATATTTTTGTAAATACCTAAGGCAATTTTAGCAGTTGTACTTTTGCCCGAACCATTTGGACCAATGAGAGTTACAATCTTGCCCTTCTCAACCTGCAGAGACACACCCTCTACTAGCCATTTATTATTTTGGCGAAAACCTGCATTATTTAGTTTAACTAATATATTCTTATCTAAATTCATATAGCTCTTGACTTTTTTAAATGTTATATTATTACACAATGTTATATTATAACAATTAATTAAATATTTAAATTATGAACAAACTAAAAAAAATATTATTTATTCTACCAACTTTATCATTATTAACGATTTTTACACCAGCTAATGCTGAAATAAAAGTAGTTACATCAATTAAACCTATTCATTCATTAGCGAGTTATCTTATGGATGGAGTTGGAAAACCAGATTTAATTGTGGATGGTTTTAACTCACCACATGGGTTTTCTATGAAACCGTCTCATGCAAAAATGTTACAAAATGCAGATCTTATATTTTGGATAGGTGAAGATTTAGAAAGTTTTTTAGAAAAACCATTAAATTCAATTGCAAAAAAGGCTGAAAAAATTGAATTAATTGAAATTAAAGGTTTGAATGTATTGAAATTTAGAGAAAGAAATATTTTTGATGAACATGATCATGACGATCACGCTAAAAAAGAAGATGATCATGAAGACCATGCTAATAAAGAAGATAGTCATGACGATCATGCTAAAAAAGAGGATGGACATGACGACCATGATGAGCATGAAGGACATGGACATGGTGAATATGATCCCCACATTTGGTTAGATCCTATTAATGCAAAAGTAATTTTAAAAGAAATGACTGAGCATTTAATCGAAAATGATTCAAAAAATGCATCTACTTACAAAAGTAACTTAGATAAAGCACTTAATGATATAGATAAACTTACTATGGATGTGATGACTGAATTAAATGAAAGTACATCATCTATTGTTTTCCATGATGCATATCAATATTTTGAAAAAAGATTTAATGTAAAAATATTGGGGGCCTTTACAGTTAATACTGACATAATGCCTGGTGCAGCACAATTATCAGAAATTAGAGAAATAATTGTACATGATAAAGTAAAATGTATTTTCTCAGAACCTCAATTTAATCCTGATATAATAAAAGTAGTTGCTAAAGATATGAATATAAAAACTGGTGTAGTTGATCCACTTGGGGCCACTTTAAATCCAGGAAAGAATTTATATTTCGATCTAATAAGAAATATGTCAGCTTCTTTTAAAGGTTGTTAAATTTTTATACTAACTAAATATTTATGTTTAATAATAATTAGATTTTTTTTTATTTTATAATTATTTTACCACTAAAGACAAAATAATGTTGACAGATTATTTTTTTACTTTATGTAATGTTATAATATAACATTAATAATTAAAGGTATTTAAAATGAAAACATTAATAAAGGTACTCACAATCATAATTGTCTTAACTACAAATGCTTATAGTGAAGATAACCATAAAGATCATGATCATGACAATCATGATAAAGAAGGGTTTTATGGACATTTAGATGTAGCAATATTTGCTGACTCAATGACAAAAGTCGCTAATGATGGAAAATATAACGAAATATATTCACATACACATGCTGAGATTGGTAATAGATTTTCGGAAAATTTTTCTATTAACTCAAATATAAAATTAGAAGGTGGACCAGATGGTAATAGTCACGCTCATGGTGGTGCTCTTACACCAGATGGAGATGACCATGGTATCAACGATCATATGTTAATTTTTGAAGAACTTACCTTAAATTATGACACGAAAAAATTTTCTGGTTATTTAGGAAAATTTAACCCAGTTGTTGGATTAGATTATCATAATTTTCCAGGCATGTATGGATACCAAGCGATCGAAGAATATGGAATTAAAGAACGAGTTGGTTTGGGTGGTATAATTAGAAAAAATGCAGGAAGTTTTGGTACACATGAACTAAATATTACCTCTTTTGCAGCTGATACTAGTGGTTTGAGTGATTCAATATTTTTTGAGCGTGGCCATAATAGTAAGCAAGATAGTGGTGTATCTAATACAGAAGATTTATCATCTTATTCAGCTTCGTTAAGTGGGTCATACCCTTTTTCATTTAAAGATAATTCTTTTAGCAAAGAACTTATTTATAGAATAGGCTATGCTGATCAGGCAGCAGGTGTTTCAGACGCAACAGATAATACTCGTTATTCTGCTTCTTTAATTTACAAAAATAAAATATCAAAAGATTTAAGTAGTAAATTTATCTTTGAAAGAATGCAGATTGATAATCTAGCAGGTGAAGATGCACATGACCGTAGTCATACCACTGGTGGATTAGGTCTTGAATATCAAAAATGGAACTTTGGAACTACTTATACCTATACAGATAATGATGCTGATGAAGCAGATGAAAGTTTTAATGGAAATATATTTCAATCATCTGTTGGCTATTATTTAGGATCAGGTGTTGGATTAGACTTTGGATATAAAAGTCAAGATAAGGACAATAAAACAACTGAACGTATTGGGGCTGGTATAAAATTTAGTAGTGAATTTTAACAAATTCATAATAATTTTTTAATTTAATATTTTAGTTTCCTCTATAATTGTAATAAATTCGCAACAAAACTTACTTATAGAGGAGACTATGTTTATTAAAAAATACCTTAAATGGATCAGTACTGCTTTAGTATTAACTGGAATATTATTAACTAATTTAAATATCTACCCTATTAACATTTACTTCCATGGTCTTGGAGTTATTGGTTGGACAATAGCTGGTTTTATATCAAAAGATAAAGCTATTTTAACTAATTTTGGTTTACAGATACCATTATTTTTAATTGGAATTTACAAAATTATTTTCTAATGAAAAATATCTTATTCGTTTGCACAGGTAACACAGCTAGAAGCATAATAGCTGAAAGTATTATTTAATACGGCCGTATATATCTTGATATCTAACAATATCTGTTTCTTTAAGAATTGATCCTATTTGTGCTTCCATAATTTTGACTGGTTTCTTTCCAGGGTTTTGAATTCTATGAATAGCCTGTAATGGAATAAATACATGTTCATTAGGCTTTTTTATAAACTTATTTTTATTTAAAGTTATTTTTGGATTTCCTTGTGTAACTAACCAATGTTCGGATCTATGATGATGTTTTTGAAGGCTTAAAATACCTTTAGGTTTAAC
>JADHQX010000100.1 GCA_016777745.1 Candidatus Pelagibacterales bacterium | reverse complement strand
TTTCCTGATCTACCTTCACCATATATAATTGCCGCTTTATTGTGCCAATCTGGCCATAACGAAACAAGATCTACAGCTTTTTTATTTGTAGAATTTACAAAAAAATCACTCTCACTAAAATTAGTTTTTGCTTCCAAATCAAATACAAACTGATTCATATTATTCATTCCCTACTGCTTTAAGCCACATAATAATATATATTAATGATGAAACAATAGTTGTCATAGTAACAAGAGTTATCAAAAAATTTCTTATAAACATAACTTCCCTAAATTGATTGATTTGATTAATTGATAAAAGGCAAATAAATACAATTAAGGTTATTTGTAAAAAAGTATTAATTTTACTTATCAATATTGGTTTTAAGTCAAATTTTAGATTAAGAACTAACTTAAATAAATAAGCTCCAGTTATAAGAGCTTCTCTAAATACAATTATGATTATTAAATATATTGGCAATAACAACTTAATACCCAAGATTAAATAAATTGTAATAACCAAGGTTTTATCTGCTATAGCATCTAAATAAAATCCCACTAAGGATTCAGAGTTATATTTTCTAGCCAGGTAGCCATCAAAGAAGTCTGTTAATCCAACAGCAGTTATTATAATTGCTGATATAATTAATAAATCTTGAATTAATAACCATAATATCAATGGGACTGATATAATTCTTATAAGAGATAAAATATTTGGTAAGTATTTCATTTATCTATTAATGAAATATCAGAATAATCACCTAAATAAGTCATGGCAATATCATGCTCAAGTAAGATTAAATTTAATTTGTCCAAGTCACCAGAAAAATAAATTGTTCCCTTTAAGTCTCCTATTTTATAAGAATCAATACTAACATTTTTAATAGATTCTATTTTTAATAATTTTTCTTCTATAATATGCCAGGTCTTTAATTGATTATCTGTAAATCTAATTTTATACAGCATTGTCGAATCTAGAGAAGAGGTAGACTTTACCCAAGCATTAAATAGTTCTTGATTAAGATTTTTTACTGATCTGTTAATCAAGTCTAAATCAGACTCATTTGATAATGACTTATAATTTTTAGTAATAGTTATAATTTTTTGATTAAAAATATTTTTAATAATTACATCTATATTTTTTAAATCTTTTTTATCGATAGAATAATTTGCCCAAATAAAAATATTGTTATTTACATTTCTAATTATTGGTTCATCACTTAAATCTAACGCTAAAAACTCTTCCATTGAGAGCATTGGATTATTAAGACTAAGTCTTTTAATAATATTAAGATTAAATATATCTTTGTTTATATTATTTTTATTCCATGCTTCATTCCACATATCTTCAATATTAACTTGATTATTATTAGAGTAAATTACTGGCACCAAAGAAATTGGCTTTGATTCAGTTAATGAGTATACGACTTTATTTTTCTCAAAGTATTCTCGAACTTTTAATGGGTTAAAATTGATAGTAAAATTTGCCTTATATCTATTTTTTAATATCAATTCTTCTTTTAATTCAACTCCACTGACTAATGAAGCTAATACAACACTATCGATTGGAAATATTTTATTATAATCATCTGGATGTATAATTGGCATTATCATTCTTTTATAAGCAGCCAATTGAGCGCTTGATATTGCATTATTCCTAATACTAGCTGTGTTACTACTATCAATCTGAATAAGAACATCTTCAATAATGTATCTCGAGGTACTTAATGCATAATTTACTGAAAAAAAGAATATGCAATATGCAGTCATACATATTATAATCAGCTGACTCATTGTAAATCTTTTAAAGCTCTTATATAAAATCATCATGTCTAAATATACTTATAGCAAATCTGGTGTTGATATAGATAAAGGTAACAAATTCATTGAAAACATCAAAAAAACAATTAAAAACGATAAAACAAAATCATCTAAGGCTTCTGTTATAGGGGGTTTTGCTGGTTTTTTCAAACTTAACAATATTAAAGAAAACCCTTATCTAGTTGCCGCAACTGATGGTGTTGGGACAAAGTTAGAAATAGCAAATGACATCAATAATCATAAGACTATTGGAATTGATCTAGTTGCTATGTGCGTTAATGATATTGTAGTTACTGGAGCTAAACCTCTTTTCTTTCTGGATTATATTGCTACTGGAAAACTAGATATCAAGAAAAGTACGGACGTTATTAAGGGTATTCTAGAAGGCTGTAATCAAGCTGAATGTCAATTGCTTGGTGGAGAGACAGCAGAAATGCCAGGGTTTTATTCACAAGGAAAATACGATATTGCTGGATTTAGTGTTGGTCTTTTAGATGGAAAGCAGGTTAAAAATAAAATTAAAAAAGATGACGTCATTATTGGTATAAAGTCATCTGGTTTACATTCAAACGGCTACTCATTAGTAAGAAAAATAATTAAAGATAAAAATATGTCTTTAAAAAAATACTTTAATTTTGATAAAAAGAAAACTATTGGAAAATATCTTTTAGAACCAACTTTAATTTATGTAAATTTAATTTTAGAATTATATAAAAAAAACTTAATTAAATCTTGTGCTCATATTACTGGTGGAGGTGTAATAGAAAATTTACCGAGAGTACTGGATAGAAAATTCCAAGCACAAATAAATTTAAATAATTGGGAACTGAGTAACTTATATAAATGGTTGCTTTCATGTGGCATAAAGCAAACTGAACTATTAAAAACATTTAATGCTGGTTATGGCATGACTTTAATCGCAAACAAAAAAGATATTAAAAAAATTGAAAAAATAATAGATAGACATAAATTTAAATCATCTATGCTGGGAAATATTGCTCTTAAAAGGAGTGCTTCTGATAAGTCAATAATTTTATCAGGAAAACTGAATAAATGAAAAAAAATATAGTAGTTCTCATTTCTGGTCGTGGGTCCAATTTAAAATCAATAATAAATGCTACAAAAGTAACAGGCTATCCAGCAAATATATCGTTAGTAATTTCTGATAACAGTAAAGCTCAAGGTTTAAATATAGCTAAGGATAATAGTATTGATAATATAATTATTGAAAAAAGCTCCTATGACAGCAAAAAAAAATTTGAAGATGATTTGGTTGAAAAAATTACTCAACATAATCCAAGCTTAATATGTTTAGCAGGCTTTATGATAATTCTTTCAAAAGATTTTGTTAATAAATTTAAGGGAAAAATAATAAATATACATCCATCTCTACTGCCTAAGCATAAGGGTCTTAATACACATGAAAAAGCAATTATTTCAGGGGATAAGTATGGAGGCTGTACAGTCCATCATGTAAATGATAGGATGGATGATGGTGAGATAATAGCCCAACAAAAAGTAATTATTACTTCGGATGACACTGCCGATACATTAAAGCAAAAAGTATTGGAACTTGAACACAAACTCTACCCCAAAGTAATTAGGGGACTATTAAGTTAATTAAGGGTGTATTTCATGGTCATTAAAAAAATGAGCAATTTCAATTACAGCGTTTTCTAAACTATCGGAACCATGAACAGAGTTTTTTTCAAGAGAAACTGCGTGGATTTTTCTTATAGTACCTTCGTCAGCATCTTCTGGATTAGTAGCGCCCATAATTTCTCTATTCTTTTTAACAGCATTTTCACCTTCTAGTACCTGAACTATAATTGGACCAGAACACATAAAATCACATAAGCTTTGAAAAAAAGGTCTTTCAGAGTGTACACCATAAAATTCAGCTGCTTTTTCTTGTGTCATTCTTATTCTTTTAGAGGCTATTACTCTTAAGCCAGAGCTTTCAATCATTGCTGTAATTGTTCCAACAAGATTTCTATCAGTTGCATCAGGCTTTATCATTGAGAATGTTCTTTCAATTGTCATAGCTATTTTCCTTCATAATATTTGTTAACAAATCTATTAAGCAGTTTTACACCAAATGCTGTAGAGCCTTTTGGAGAAGTTGGTAATAGAGATTTTGTCCAAGTTGTACCCGCTATATCTAAGTGTGCCCAAGGTGTCTTATTTACAAATCGTTGTAAAAATTGAGCGGCAGTAATGGAGCCAGGATGACCAGTACCAATATTTTGCATATCTGCAATTGGAGAATTTATCATTTTATCAAAATTATCATGAAGTGGAAACCTCCAAAGCTTTTCATCTTCAATTTTACCCGCCTCTTCTAATTGCTTGCTTAATTTATCATTATTAGAAAATAAACCTGCGTATTCATTTCCAAGCGCAACAACAATTGCACCTGTTAAAGTGGCTAAATTCACCATAAATTCAGGCTTATACTGTTCTTGAGTATACCATAATGCATCAGCAAGAACTAAGCGACCTTCTGCATCCGTATTAAGCACTTCAATTGTTTGCCCTGAATATGATGTGACAACGTCACTAGGTCGTGTAGCCATATTTCCAATGTGATTTTCAACTAAACCAACAACACCTATAGCGTTAACTTTTGCTTTTCTTAAAGCTAAAGCTTTCATTAGACCTACAACAACACCTGAACCACCCATATCATATTTCATTTCCTGCATACCATTTGCTGGCTTAAGTGATACACCACCAGTATCAAAAGAAACACCCTTGCCTACAAATGCGATTGGTTTCTTTTTCTTATTTTTATGACCTGTCCATTTCATGATTGCTAACTTTGACTCGTACTCACTACCTCTACCAACACTGAGTAATGAACCCATACCAAGTTTAGTCATTTCTTTTTCACCAAGAATTTTTATTTCAACGCCATATTTTTCTAGCGAAGCAGCATTCTTAGCTATCTCTGGTGGTGTCATAACATTTGGGGGCTCAGTAACAAGATTCCTAGTCATAGTTACCCCTTCAGCAACCGCTACTACGTTAGGATAATTTTTTTCAATTCTTGAATAATTAGAAGAGTAAATTTTTATTTTTAAAGATTTTGTTTCTTTTTTATTAACAGTTTTGTATTTATCAAATTTATACGAGGCCAACAAGGAGCCAAGCATCATCTCTGAACAGCTATTAATAGCATTTATATTTTTTGATAAGATTCCATCAGGATAAATACCAACTTTATCTTCCTGGTAAAAAGAAATTAATGCATATAAATGGCCACCAAGAATTTGGAAATCACGAACAGAAAACTTAGAGTAATCACCTAGTCTAAATACGTATATCTTAGATAATTTTAGATTAGCCGGTGTGTGAACTATGGCATAATCAAAAGTTTTTGACTTCCTTTTTTGAAACGAGGCATCGTTATTGACTACAGTAGAAATGCTTTTTTTTGATATTTGATCTAGTTTTTTAGCATGACCAAGTAGTCTATTTTTAGAATCGCAAAAAACTACTCCAACATGATCTTTTTCTGTAATTAATGATTTAAACTGAAAATCCATTGTATTATGTACCTTTGACAAAATATTGATATAATTGAGAAATAATATGTCTCGAATATCAATATATGTAATTAAGGAGATTTCTTCAA
>JADHQX010000099.1 GCA_016777745.1 Candidatus Pelagibacterales bacterium | reverse complement strand
TAGAAAGGTTGATTGGCCCAATCAAACATGGTCCAAGATAAACGTCCTAATCGTGATGCTCTTAACTTGCTCATATATTATCTGTAGCTTATACAAATGATCTGAATATGCATGTTAAATAATTGGAGCGAGTGATGAGATTCGAACTCACGACCTAAACGTTGGCAACGTTTCGCTCTACCCCTGAGCTACACTCGCATTCATTGTAAATAGCCAATTCCTGACAATGAGTGGTTAAATTAAAAGGTTGGTGTTAAAAAGCAAGACAAATTTAATATTAATCTATTTACCAATATATTATCTTATTGAATTATTATCAGTATTTTATAGGTTCCAATTAAGTTTTCACAAAATAATTAAAGGTAGACAATTAGTAATGATTAAAAAATATAAGTTAGTAAGTTTTTTAATATATTTTGGGCAGAGATTATTTTTTATTAGAGGTATAGTTAAGAGATCTTTAACTACTACAATTCATAATCTGATTAATTACGATTCATCGAAAGATCCAATTGAATCTAGAGTTGGTACTGTGGTTGATAGAGTTCCATTCTATTTTTATTTTGATGGCATGTCCGAAACAAAGCAATTGTTTGGTTCTTATAATAAAAAAGAAATTAATTTTTTAAAAAAAAATACTGTATCTAAATCTATATTTATAGACATAGGTGCTAATATTGGTTTTTATACACAAAATATTGCCTCTACTTTTAAAAAATCGAATTTTTCTAAAATAATCGCAGTTGAACCAAATCCAATATTAGTTGATAGAATAAAAGATAATCTATCTCTTCTACATAATAATATTCCTGAAATTGCTAATAAAGTTATTATTGAAAATTATGCTATTGGATTAGAAAAAAAAGAGATTTATTTAGATTTAAGTGAGGGGTATGGTAACGCTCGCGTAAAAGACAGTAAAAATTTAGAAGCTATAAAAATAAATATGATAAGTCTACTAGAGCTAGTTCAAAAGAATGAAGTTAAATATATAACTAATTTAAAAATAGATGTTGAAGGCTATGAAGATAGAGCTTTAAAACCTTTTTTTGAAAATGCACCATTAAGTCTATTTCCAAAAAATATGGTAATTGAGTATACAAGCCAAAATGAATGGGAAGACAAAAATTTTATTAATTACTTGTTTGATAAAGGTTATAAAGAAATAGTAAGAACAAGGGGTAATTTATGTCTCAGTTTAACTAGCTAGCATTAAATCAAAATCTTATATCAAGAAATTTGGTACTTGTTTTCTTAGATTAAGTTCATATTTCAATATTCGATAAATAATGTACAATTTCACTAATGAAAATTTATAACTCCATCACTGAACTACCTAATAAATTAGCTGTTTTTCCATTAACTGGCGCGGTCCTATTTCCTCAAACTCAGTTACCACTAAATATTTTTGAACCTAGATATCTTCACATGATTGACGAAGTTTTAAGTTCTCCAGATAGAATAATGGGAATGATACAGCCTAGCATATCAAAAAATGATCCTAATTCTAAAAATTTAAAAAAAGTTGGTTGCGCTGGAAGAATTTCATCTTTTAGTGAGACTGGAGATGGAAGATACTTGGTTACATTGACTGGATTAATTCGTTTTGAGGTTAATAACGAATTAGATACAACGACTCAATATCGTCAAGTTATTACTAATTATGACAATTATAAGGAGGATCTTCTACCAGCCAATGTAGAGAATATTGATAGAAAAAGTCTTCTAATTTTAATTAAGAAATATTTAGAGCAAAGAAATTTATTAATAGACTGGGAAATCATTGAACAATCTCCTACTGAGCAATTAATTAATTATAGTGGCGTACTAGTTCCTTTTGAGCCGGAAGAAAAACAGCTTCTACTGGAGACAAAAAGTTTATTTGATAGATGCAAAACATTAGAGTCGTTATTTCAATCCTATCAATTTCAAAATAATCAAGACAGCAATAGCTCTGAATTACATTAAATTTTAATAATCTATTGTCCTGTTGCACTTTTTATAATTTTCTTTTTTATAAAATTATTTCTATTAACTGCAATTAAACCAAAGTCTGATATTGTATTTATTAAGCAATTTCTATTTTTAAAAATTTCATCAAGATAATTTGTTGCAAAAGTGAAGATAGCATTATCCGTTTGTCTTTCACTTTGAAATTCACTTAATATTATTTTATTACCAAGTGAATATCCTAAATACTTAAAATGTTCTATTTTGCCTTTGAGGGCAATAATATCTTTAATTGCCAAGTTCAAACCTTGACCAGCAATAGGGTGTAATGAATGCGCTGCATCACCCATTAATATAATTGATTTTGAGATGATTTTTTTTGCATACTCAAAATTTAATTTATATTTCTTTATATCCATAACTTCTAATTTACCTGTGACGGAAATAAAAATTTCATTAATTTTTTCTGATATTGTTTCAATATCATAATTTAATTCTGGAGCGGTGTTATCTAATGACCAAATAACTGAAGCAAGTTTTTCATTAATAGGTAAAAAAGCTAAAGCACCTTTATTTGTAAAAAATTGATAAGCATGTCCACAAGTGTTAGTTTTTACATTCATGACTATCGAAGTTTGATGTAATTCTTTTTTTAATTGATTATTATTAAAGTTTTCATTTATTAAATTTGATTTCTTATCGGCTATAATTAGTATATGAGTAATTATTTCCTCACCATTACTTAATATTAATTTTGTATTTGCTCCTTGATGTTTGTATTCACTCACTGAAGTATCGTTTTGAATAATAATATTTTTATTTTTTTTAATTTGATTATCTAAACTTTTATTTAAACTATTGTTTATAATTATTCTTCCCATTTCATCTTTAGAGTTTTTTTCTTTAAAATGAATTTGAAATTTTTTTTCTGATTGATATTGCTCAAGTTTAGAACAAGAGATTTCTTTAATTGGCATCGATTCATTAATTAAATCTTCTATGCCAAGTTCTGTCAGAAAATTAATTGAATTTTGCGAAAAGAATGTGACTAGATTTGAAGTGTTAGTTATTGAATTTGATTGCTCAAAAATTTTAACTTTACGATGCTCAGATGCTAATGCAAGTGCAGTCAGCTTTGAGGTAATACCTAAACCTATTATTGCTATATCAGTTTTAATCATGTTATTTATAAATAATCTTCATATTCTATTTATGAAAAATTGAATAAAATATATATAATAATGTATGAATCATTTAACGAATTATCTATGTTAATATTTGATTAGACCAAAAAAATGCAACTTATCTCTAAAACATATAAAAGCTTTATAAGTAATAGATTAGCAGAAATTTCTGGCTTAGTCTTCCTTGGTTTAGCTTTCCTAACTTTTGGCGTCCTTTTTTCATATTCATCTCTAGATCCGAGTTTTAATAATATCACTGACCAAGAAGCTCAGAATATATTGGGGTTTACTGGGGCAAAAATTGCCGACTTGTTAATACAAATATTAGGTTCATCAAGTTATCTACTTATGCTATTTTTTTTAACTTGGTCTTACCGACTTATCATATTTAAAAAATTACCTTATTTTATAATCAATCTCTTTTCTAGTATCACTAGCCTGCTAATTATAGATTTAATATTTTTAACTTATGATGTGCAAATTCTACATGGCTTTCTTTCATTGGAAATTTTTAATAGTTTAATTGAACCACTGTTAATAAAAAATAATCTATACTTAGAAATAACTCTTACTTTTACACTATCAATATTATTTCTAACTTTCTTTCTTATAGCTTGTGCTCTTGATCAAAAAGATTGGAAGACGATATTCTATACTATCTGGTTAGGTTGCAAATTAATTTTTAAAAATATTATAATATTATCAAAGTATGTATTTTCTAAAAAACAAGATCATAACTTTAAGCTAAATAAAAAAATAAATTTACCAGTTGAAGAAAAGATTGAGCCTAAAATTGACTTTGAATCAATTAAAAATGAATCAGTATCAAAATATATAAGTCCTGAAAAAGTTTCTGCAGATATAATTCAGAAAAAAATGGCTTTCAGTGAAGATATCAACTACACGCCTCCAATAATTGATATTTTATCAACTCCACCAACTGTTTCAACTTCATTAGTTTCAAAGGAAGAAATGGATACTAATGCTATAAGGTTACAGGAAATTTTAGCTGATTTTAAAATTGAAGGAAAAATAATAAATGTTAACCCCGGTCCAGTTGTTACTATGTATGAATTACAACCTGCACCAGGAACTAAAGCTTCAAAAATTATTGGTTTATCAGATGATATAGCTAGAAATATGAGTGCTGTTTCTGCGCGTGTAGCAGTGATTCCAGGGAAAAATGTTATTGGAATTGAAATGCCAAATAAAACTCAAGAAGCTGTTTTTTTGAGTGAGTTATTTAAAAAAGAAAAATTTATATCTTCACAGGCCAATCTATTACTAGCTTTAGGTAAAGATATTGCTGGCAATGCCTACTTTGCTGACTTAGCCACAATGCCTCACTTATTAATTGCTGGTACTACTGGTTCTGGAAAGTCTGTAGGTATCAATGTAATGATATTATCAATATTATTTAGATTATCTCCGGAGGAATGTAAATTTATTCTTATTGATCCTAAAATGTTAGAGCTTTCTGTTTACGAGGGGGTTCCTCATTTAATTACTCCAGTAGTAACAAATCCAAAGAAAGCAATCACTGCACTTAAGTGGGTTGTTAAAGAAATGGAAGGCAGATATCAAAAGATGTCTCTATTGGGTGTTAGAAATATAGAAAGTTATAATCAAAGGATTAAAGAAGCTATTAAAAATAATGAAACTATAAGTCGCAAAATACCAGCTGGGCTTAATCCAGATACTGGTCAACCAAAATATGAAAACATAAATATTGATTTACATAAAATGCCTTTCATAGTTGTAGTTGTTGATGAAATGGCAGACTTAATGATGGTGGCGGGCAAAGAAATTGAGCATACCATACAAAGGCTTTCACAAATGGCTAGAGCTGCTGGGATACATTTAATTATGGCCACACAAAGACCAAGTGTTGATGTAATAACTGGAACAATAAAAGCAAATTTTCCAACTCGTATAAGTTTTCAAGTCAGTTCCAAATTTGATAGTAGAACCATTTTAGGAGCAGAAGGATCGGAGAGATTACTGGGCAAAGGTGATATGCTACTTATGATGGGTGGTGGGCGAACTACTAGAATACATGGTCCTTTTGTTTCAGATAAAGAAGTTGAAGAAATTGTTGCATCTTTAAAAAAACAAGGATTACCAGAATTTATTGAAGACATTACCAAGGAAGAAGATGAAAATGAAATTTCTCTAGATGGAGATGATTCTAATAAAGATGAATTATTTCAACAATGTTTAGATATCATATCTCGAGAAGGCAAAGCTTCTACGAGTCTTTTACAACGCAAACTACAAATAGGCTATAACAGAGCAGCAAGAATTATGGATCA